>CAZKWP010000029.1:0-18472 GCA_964556555.1 uncultured Syntrophomonadaceae bacterium | reverse complement strand
TATCCAAAGCGTTTTTGTCTTTAACCCGGACATTTACCAAAACTTGGGGCAGCCGGGTCATCTGGGCCGCTAGTTGGGACAGCGGCTGACCGGTTTCCCGAATGACCGACATCAGCTGGAGCGCAGTCAGGATGCCATCCCCGGTGGTGTTGTGCTCCAAAAAGATGACGTGCCCGGATTGTTCTCCGCCCAGTTTGGCCCCGCTTTGCAGCATTTCTTCCAGAACATACCGGTCCCCGACTTTCGTCTCCCGGATTTTAAGGCCAGCTTGTTTTAAGGCGAGGTGCAGCCCCAGGTTGCTCATCACTGTGACCACTAGGGTGTTAAGCGGCAAACGGTTTTGCCGGGCCAGGTGCATCCCGCAGATCACCATGATGAAGTCCCCGTCGATCAGGTTTCCTTTTTCGTCAACCGCGATCACCCGGTCCGCGTCACCATCATGGGAGACCCCGAGGTCCGCCCGATGCTCCAGCACCGCCTCCTGCAAAACCGCCGGATAAGTGGAGCCGCAGGCGGCATTGATGTTAATTCCATTCGGTCTGCAATTAAGCGGAATTACCCGGGCTCCTAGTTCGGCGAACAGTCGGGGGGCTACCCCGTAAGCCGCGCCGTTGGCGCCGTCCACCACCACGGTTAGGCCTTTAAGGTCAACTTGGATCGTACTTTTCAAGAAATCCAGATACCGCTCCGCCGCCCGGTCAACCTCATAAACCTGACCAACTCCTCCGCTAACCGGGCGCGGCAGGTTGTCTTCCGCGGCCAAAACCAGGCTCTCAATTTTGTCTTCAACCGCATCGGGCAATTTATAGCCGTTGCTGGCAAAAAACTTAATCCCATTATCCTCAACCGGATTATGCGAAGCTGAAATCACAATCCCGGCCGTGGCACCGATAGACCGAGTCAGGTAAGCGATTCCCGGGGTAGGCAGTACACCCACCCGGTAAACATCAGCCCCTACGGAACATATTCCCGCCATCAGGGCGGCTTCCAACATATCCCCGGATATCCGGGTATCTTTGCCGATCACGATTTGCGGTCGGTCAACCTCCTGGCTAAGCACATAGGCCCCGGCCCGGCCCAACCGAAAGGCCGTTTCCGGGGTTAGTCCGGTATTGGCTACACCTCGAACCCCATCGGTTCCAAACAGAATCCCCATCCCCACACACTGCTCCCTTTTAATTAACGTTTTTACTGTACTGTATTAAGTTTACTTTGCACTGCTTTATCAATTCTGCTGCAATCTGTTTTATTTTTATTCTAATTTGCCCCGGGTGATGCCAAAGTGACAGTAAGTTCCGCGGGGCTGACCTTGACTAAGGTTATATCCTTCGGTAATTTCACCGAAACCGGCACCGAGTGTTTACCGGCGCTTAAACCAGCCAGGTTTACCTCGGCCGCTAAGTCCGACGAATTAAGTTTATCAATCACCTCTGCCGGGCCCGCTACCCGAACCGTTACCTCAGACGGCTGCAGCCCGGCCTGCAGACCGCTCGCCAGTCCGCTCAGCTTAACCGCTATCGGCCCCAGATCGCGCTCCTTATTCAGGCGGGCAACCCGCACGATCAGGGTTACCTGCGCGGGTTCTATCCCAGTAAGCCCGTCGGGTAGATTTAACTGCACCTGATGAGCTAAGGTCTGGTCGATGCCGCTGATATCAAGGGGCGGTACCTGTACCTCGTTAAACCTCTCCAAGATTTCCGCTGGCCCGATCAGATTGACTTTATCCGGTTCAACGGAAGTCCCCGCCACCTGGAAGCCGGCAGCCGGCGAACCGGTTAGCACGGCTTTTACGGGCACGGCTTTAAGCGGCTGTTCGCGGATTACCGGTACAAAAACCTCAACATAAGCCGGGGAAAATTGCAGACCTTCCACCAATGCCCCATTCCGGTCGTAAGCCTTTAACGCCAGGTTCTCGGTTAAGCTGCTCTCAGTATTGCGCAAATCCAGGCTGACCGCAGCGCTCTGCACTTTTTCCAAAGCGTCTTTCCCCCCACTGATCAGCACTTGGGATGGTTTAAGCGTGGGGGTCATGGTCAGCCAACCGACGGCTGTCTTACCGGTCAGCTTAAGGTCCACCGGGAACTGTTTGCCCAAACCTGCGGCTAACTTTACCTGGACCCGGTTCGGTTTCACATTGACCAAGGTTACCCCGGCCGGCAGATTCACGTGGACCGGGAGTAAGGTTTCCCCGGCCGGCACCTCTGTTAAATCAACATAAGCGGTCAATTCTGTGGCATTTAGCCCTTCCGTACTGCCCCGAATCGTGATCTGCACCCGCGGCAGTTCTTCCGTTATCAGCAGACCGCTTTCGAGGTTACGGATCCCTAGAGGAATATTGTCAAACACCCGGTCGTGGATTAAGCCTCTTTCATTGGCCGCATAAAACCATAAAAGAACGGCTAATAAAACCGCTAAGAATTTGTACCGTAAGTTGCGGTTATCCCGGTTACCCCCATTATTCCCCGGGCTGCCCCAGCCGGAGGGCCAGCTGAATTTGAAACGGGAGGACTCAGTAGCTTTCCTTTCGGGTAAAGCAGTCCCCTCCTTAACTGCCTCAGGTTCATGACGATTGTTTATCTCAGCCATTCGACCACTTCCAACCTCTAAAACCGGCGCGCAGATTCTCCGGCTGCAGTAATTTCTCTAACTGTTCTTTTAGCAGTTTCTCATCCAGAAAACGCAGTAAACGTCCGTCCACGGCTAAAGATATGGTTCCGGTTTCTTCCGAAACAACTATGGCGATCGTATCAGTGCCTTCCGTAATTCCTAACGCCGCGCGGTGTCTGGTCCCCAATTCTTTTCCAATATAAGGATTGTCGGAGAGGGGAAAAAGGCAGCCCGCAGCCAATACCCGGTCCCCCCGAATCACTGCCGCGCCATCGTGCAGCGGGGTTTTGTCAATAAAAATATTGCCCAGTAATTCCGCGGAAACCAATCCTTCCATCCGGATTGCTCCCTCAACGTAATCCTCGAGCCCGGTCTTCCTTTCCAGCGCGATTAAGGCCCCGGTTTTCGTTCGGGACATTTCCAGAACCGCCTTAACAATCTCCCGTATTAAACGGTAGAGGTCCTCTCCTTTTAACTGGGTGTTGGAATGACGCATAAAAAATTGGCCCCGGCCTAACTGTTCCAAGGCCCGGCGGAGTTCCGGCTGAAAGATAACCGGTACAGCCACAAATAAACTCGCCCACACCTTTTCCAGAATCCAGGCTACCGTATCCAAATGCAGCCGGCTGCTCAGCCCGGAAAAGACAATTAAAACGATCAGCCCTTTTAAGAGCTGCATGCCCCGCGTTCCGCGAATAAACATCAACACTTGATAGAGAAGGAAAGCAACCAACGCAATATCTAAAACTAATAAAAAAGATTCTAAGGAAATAAGATCGGTCGGTATAGCCGGCAGCCAATTATCGGTCATTGCCAAAATCTTATCCTCCTTAGTTTCTTGCTTAGTTTCTTGCTTAGTTTCTTGCTTAGTTTCTTAGTTTGCTCTTTATATCATAGCCGCTTGAACCTTTTAGAGCAAGAGGGGAAAAAATAAAGGCGGGGCGTTCCAGAAACTGCCCGGCCCTAATAATTTTCCCTATAGAAATCGAAACTATTTACTTACCAAATTCGGCTTTTAGGCCAGCTGCCCGGCTGCTGATTGGCCCTTTTCCAATTCGTAGGCTACTTTATTGAGCGCATCAACGTAAGCCTTTACGCTGGCCTCAATAACATCCGGACTTACGCCGCGGCCAATAAAGTAGCGGTCGTTATGCATCACGCGGACCGTTACTTCGCCGAGCGCGTCCTTGCCCCCAGTAATCGCGTTCAAAGAATATTCGTGCAAGGTAGTGTTTAACTCGGTGATTTTATCTACGGCTTTCATGGCGGCATCAACCGGTCCGTCGCCAATAGCGGCCTCTTCGATAATGACCCCCCCGCAGAACAGCCCCACGGTGGCCGTCGGCACCACATGCGAACCGCTGAAAAAATGCAGGTTGTCGAGCCGATACTTCTCGGGAATAGCTTTGATTTCTTCCTTAACAATCGCTTCCAGATCAGCATTCGTAATTTCTTTTTTGCGGTCGGTCAAAGCCTTAAAACGCGCAAACGCCCGGCTCAGTTCCGTATCGCTCAGCTCAAAACCCAGTTCCTGCAGCCGCAGCCTGAAGGCATGCCGGCCCGAGTGTTTGCCAATAAATAAATTGTCCTGGAAAATCCCAATCAACTCGGGATTCATAATCTCGTAAGTCGTTCGTTCCTTAAGGACCCCGTCCTGATGGATCCCGGACTCATGCGAAAAAGCGTTTTTGCCGACAATTGCCTTGTTCGGCTGAATCGGCATCCCGGTCAGGTTGCTGACCAGTTTGCTGGTGCGGTAAATCTCCCGGTAATTAATGTTGGTTTCCTTGCCGTAAACAGAGCGTCGGGTATATAAGGCCATGGCGATCTCTTCCAGGGAGGCATTGCCCGCCCGTTCCCCAATCCCGTTCATGGCGCATTCTATCTGGCTGGCCCCGGCCATTACCGCCGCCAAAGAATTGGCTACTGCCAGACCCAGGTCATTATGGCAATGGACGCTGAAAATCGCCCGTTCGCTGCCCGGGATATTTTCCCGAAGGTGTTTGATGATCGCCGCATATTCTTCCGGGGTCGAATAGCCTACCGTGTCCGGGATGTTCACGGTAGTTGCCCCGGCCTCTATCACTTCCGTTAAGATTCGGCACAGAAAGTCCAAATCACTTCGCGACCCGTCTTCACAGGAGAATTCCACATCTTCCACATAACCCCGGGCTCTTTTAACCGCCCGGACCGCTGCTTCAACCACCTCGTCCGGACTTTTCTGCAATTTATAGTGCATGTGGATCGGCGAGGTAGCGATAAAGGTATGAATCCGGGGTCTTTGTGCTTCCTTAAGCGCTTCCCAGGCCGCGTCTATATCGGCGTCATTCGTTCGAGCCAGGGCAGCGATAATCGGTTCCTTGACTTTGGCGGAAATCAGCTTTACGGCTTCAAAATCTCCGGCGGAAATGATCGGAAAACCCGCTTCGATAATATCAACGCCTAGTCGGGCGAGCTGTCTCGCTATCTCCAATTTTTCCTGAATATTTAGGTTTACGCCCGGCGACTGTTCGCCGTCCCGCAAGGTGGTATCGAATATATACACTCGATTACCCATTATCGCCACTCCTTCCTATAAATTCTTATTAAGCTTAAGCCTAATCCTTGTTAATCCAGCGCATCATTTTTCTTAGTTCCGCGCCTACGGTTTCAATTAAATGGCCGGCATCCCGTTTTTTCAGGGCATTGTAACGCGGACGGCCCACTTGGTTTTCGGAGAGCCATTCTTTGGCAAAAGCGCCTTCCTGGATTTCCTTTAACACCTTTTTCATTTCCTTACGGGTTTCTTCGGTTACAATGCGGGGGCCGACCATTAAGTCCCCAAATTCAGCGGTATCGCTGATCGAGTAGCGCATCTTCTGAATGCCGCCCTCATACATCAGGTCCACAATCAGTTTCAGTTCATGCAAGCATTCAAAATAAGCGATTTCCGGCTGATAACCCGCTCCCACCAGCGTATCAAAACCGGCCCGTACCAGTTCCGTGGTTCCGCCGCAAAGCACACACTGTTCGCCAAAAAGATCGGTTTCGGTTTCTTCTTTGAAAGTAGTTTCCAAAACACCCGCCCGGGTAGCCCCGATTCCTTTAGCGTACGCCAAAGCGAGTTCTTTGGCCTGACCGCTGAAGTCCTGCTGTACCGCGATTAAGCTGGGTACGCCGAAACCTTCCACATACTGCCGCCGCACCAGATGACCGGGGCCTTTGGGGGCTACCATCAAGACATCTACGTAGCTAGGCGGAACGATCTGGCCAAAATGAATATTAAACCCATGGGAAAACATTAAAGCATTGCCTTCCTTCAAATAAGGCTCAACTTGTTCCCGATAAACCCGGCCCTGCAGTTCATCCGGCAGTAAAACCTGGATGATGTCACCCCGCTCTGCGGCCTTTTCCACGGTCATAACTTCAATCCCGGCTTCGATTACCTTATTCCACTCGGCAGAAGTTTCCAGGGTGGTGGGGGGACGCAGGCCTACTACCACCTTAACCCCGCTGTCCTTAAGATTCTGAGCCTGCGCATGGCCTTGGCTTCCGTATCCTAAAACCGCCACCGTCTTGCCCGCCAATAACTTTAAATCCGCATCTTCCTCATAATACATCCTTGCCATTAAAATAATACCTGCCTTTCATACCTTATTTTGCTGTTTTAATAAACTTTAGCTGGTTAACATCTGGTTATTGGTTTTTAATTTATATAATTCCTGATTTGCCTCAAGCCAATTAGCTTCTGAGTCTGATTAGCTCAGCTTCTGAAATTGCCTCAATCTGATTCGTTTAGCTCAGCTGAACACATTTTACAACATGACTGTTTATTTTTTCCCGCGGACCATGGATACCTGTCCGGTTCGCACCATTTCCAGAATTCCAAAAGGCCGCAGCGCGTCTTCGATCGCGTCTAATTTACCCTTTTCCCCGGTCGCCTCGAGAATCAGGGAACGCCGGCCAAAGTCGACAACGCGCAACCGGAAGATTTCGCAAATCTGCATAATCTCGCCGCGCACCGCTGGTTCCGCCGCAACCTTATATAAAACCAAGTCCCGGTTAACCGTCGGTTCCTCCGTAATGTCGCTGACCTTGATCACATCCACCAGTTTGTGGAGCTGCTTAACCACCTGCTCAATGAACAGATTATCGCCCTCTACCACAATGGTCATCCGGGAAAACTGGGGATTATCCGTGGTCCCCACGTTCAAACTTTCAATATTATAACCCCGGCGGCTAAAAAGCCCGGCTACCCGGTTTAAAACCCCCGGATAATTGTGTACGGTTACGGCTAAAATATGTCTCATTATTCCGCACACCCCCACATCATATTATCTAAGGATCCCCCGGGAGGCACCATGGGGAAGACGTTTTCTTCCCGATCAACCACAAAGTCAATCAAGACCGGACCGGGAGTGGCGATGGCTTTGTCCAAGGCCGGCCGGACTTCTTCCGGTCTTTCTACCCTTATACCGTGGACTCCATAAGCTTCAGCCAATTTAACAAAATCGGGGTTGACCGATAAGAGATCCGTCTGGGAATACCGGCCGCCGTGGAACAATTGCTGCCACTGCCGCACCATGCCTAAAAACCCGTTATTTAAAATCGCGACCTTAATCGGCAGCTGATAAGCGACCGCGGTAGCCAGTTCCTGCGAATTCATCTGGAAACTGCCGTCCCCGGAAATATCAAAGACGAGGGTATCCGGGCAGCCAATCTGCGCGCCCACCGCGGCCGGCAGACCAAAGCCCATGGTTCCCAGACCGCCCGAGGTAACCAGGGTCCGCGGCCGGTCAAATTTATAGTACTGCGCGGTCCACATCTGATGCTGTCCGACCTCAGTCGTAATAATCGCTTCCCCTTTGGTTGCCTCGTAAATCTGTTCTACCACCTGCTGCGGCTTAATCTTTTCGCTCGACTGCTCATACTGCAGCGGATACTCTTTTTTCCACTGCGCAATCTGCTCGAGCCATTCTTGCCGGTCCTGAATACTCGCTTCAATCCGGGGGTTCAGTTCGCTCAGCACCATCCGCACATCCCCAGCAATCGGCACGTCCACCCGGACGTTTTTCCCGATTTCCGCCGGATCGATATCAATATGCACGATTTTGGCTTTGGGCGCAAAAGCGGCTACTTTACCGGTAACCCGGTCGTCAAAGCGGGCCCCCACTGCGATTAAACAGTCGCAGTTGCAGACCGCGTAATTGGCGTAACGGGTTCCATGCATCCCCAGCATCCCGAGGGCTAACCGATTGGTACCCGGGAAAGACCCCATACCCATTAAAGTCGTGGTGACTGGGATGCCGGCTTTTTCCGCCAGTTCCAGAACTTCCCGATGCGCCCCGGCCGTAATCGCCCCTCCGCCAACGTAGAGAATCGGCCGCCGCGATTGATTAATCACCTGCGCGGCTTGATTGACCTGCAGCATATTCACCTTTTTCAAGATTCGGTAGCCCCGCAGGTTAACCGTCTTGGGATAATCAAAGCGAGCCGTATTGGTTGAAATATCGCGGGGCAAATCAATTACTACCGGCCCGGGCCGGCCGGTGCTCGCAATATAAAAGGCTTCTTTAATGATCCGGGTCAGGTCTTTCGTATCTTTGACCAGATAATTGTGTTTCGTAATGGGTAAGGTAATTCCGGTAATATCCGCTTCCTGAAAGGAATCCCGGCCCAGCAGGGGCATGCCGACCTGTCCGGTAAAAACGACCAGCGGAACCGAGTCCATGTTCGCGTTGGCGATACCGGTGACCGCGTTCGTGGCCCCGGGCCCGGAGGTGGTAATGCAGACTCCGGTTCGGCCGGTTACCCGGGCATAAGCGTCAGCGGCATGCACCGCGCCTTGCTCATGTCGGGTGAGGATATGCCGCAGATTTGATTTGTAGATCTCATCATAGATTGGCAGCACCACGCCGCCGGGATACCCAAAGATGGTATCTACGCCTTCTTCCTCCAGGCTCTTAATCAAAATTTGCGCGCCTGTAAATTCCATAGCTTCACCTCCCAGCATAATTCATAATTAATCCTTAAACACGGCGCCGGTACTGGCCGAAGTGACCATCTGCGCGTACCGGGCCATATAACCCGATTTTATTTTCGATTCTGGCGGACTCCAAGCCGCCCGGCGCTGATTGATTTCAGCTTCGTCAACCTCCAGAATCAACTGCTGATTCGTTATATCCACCAAGATCGAATCCCCTTCTTGCACCAGGGCAATCAAACCGCCGTCCGCCGCTTCCGGGCAAACATGCCCGATTGAAGCGCCCCGGGTAGCGCCGGAAAACCGGCCGTCGGTAATCAGGGCCACATCTTTATCTAAGCCCATTCCCGCCACCGCTGAAGTGGGGGTGAGCATCTCCAGCATGCCGGGACCGCCCTTGGGGCCTTCATAACGGATTACAATAACATCCCCTTTTTGGATCTTTCCGCCGAGAATTGCTTCAACGGAAGCCTCTTCCGAATCAAAGACCCGTGCCTTCCCCCGGTGGGTCATCATTTCCGGAGCAACGGCGGCCTTTTTAACTACCGCCCCGTCAATTGCCAGGTTTCCCCGAAGAATCGCCAAACCACCGCTCTTGCTATACGGGTCGGCAACCGAGCGGATTACGTCCGGCCGGTCGATTTTACAATTGACGATATTCTCCGCCGCAGTCTTACCGGTGACCGATAAGGCTTCACCCTTGATCAAGCCATGTTTATAGAGTTCAGACATCACCGCGGATACTCCCCCGGCTTCGTCAAGGTCTTCCATAAAGTGGACCCCGGAGGGGGCTAACTTACACAGATGGGGAACCTGCTGACTGATTTGATCGGCCATCTCCAAATCCAGCGGCACTTTCGCCTCATGGGCAACGGCCGGTAGATGCAGGATCGTATTACTGGAACCGCCCAAAGCCATATCCACGGCTAAAGCGTTATAAAAAGCAGCTGGAGTCATAATGTCCCGGGGTTTTAGATTCTGACGCAAAACCTCCATGATCTGCCAGCCCGCTTCCTTGGCCAGACGAATCCGGGCCGCGTGAACCGCGGGAATGGTGCCATTGCCCGGCAAGCCCATGCCTAAAGCCTCGGTAAGGCAATTCATGGAATTAGCCGTAAACAGACCAGCGCAGGAACCACAGCCGGGGCAAGCCGCCCCTTCCAGTTCGTGCAGCTCGGCTTCGGTCATCGAACCGCCGGCTACTGAACCGACCCCTTCGAAAACCTGGCT
This sequence comes from uncultured Syntrophomonadaceae bacterium, assembly GCA_964556555.1. Lineage (GTDB taxonomy): Bacteria > Bacillota > Ch66 > Ch66 > Ch109 > CAYXHK01. The sequence continues at coordinate 8,673 of CAZKWP010000029.1, read as the reverse complement.
CAGACTAACCGCCTTGCCTTGATAACGGCCGGCCAGCATCGGACCGCCGCTGATAAAAATACTAGGCAAATTTAAGCGGGCAGCTGCCATCAGCATTCCGGGAATAATCTTGTCGCAGTTAGGAATAAATACCAAGGCGTCAAAGGCATGGGCAATAGCCATGACCTCAATTGAATCGGCGATCAATTCCCGGCTGCCCAAAGAGTATTTCATGCCCAAGTGGTTCATGGCGATTCCGTCACAAACGCCAATTACCCCAAATTCCATCGGGGTACCGCCGTTCATCCGAACTCCGCTCTTTACCGCTTCCGCAATCGTATCCAGATGAATATGCCCGGGAATAACTTCGTTCTTGGCATTGACGATGCCAATTAAAGGACGGCGAAGTTCTTCATCGGTTAACCCCAAAGCTTTAAAAAGAGACCGATGCGGAGCCTTTTCCAGTCCGCACTTCACTTGATCACTCTGCAAAAATTCCACCCCCTAAGGAAATTTACGACTTTCGGGAAAAATAAAACCCCTCATCCCAGACAAAACTTATGGTGTCAGGGACGAGAGGGAACCCGCGGTACCACCCTGTTTGTTGCCCTAAGGCAACCGGCTTATGGTGCAAAATACACCAGCACGATAACGGGTGCTGATCCGACTCCACCTACTGCGTCAGTCAAAGGCCAGGCGACCAGATTAACTTGTTCGGATAGTGGCTCAGGGAAGAGACGCTATCTACCGGGCAGGGCCGGTTTTCAGCTGATCCGGCTCTCTGTGGCCTGCTTTAAGGTATTTATAATGCTCCCATCATTGCCTTTGAGTAATATAATAATTTTGAATAATTTATTAATATAGTATAGGGAATTTAATCGGCAGTGTCAACCAGAAAATTTAGATTTATTCTAACGTGTATCGCAGCGTGTGTCGCAGCGTATCTCATAGCCGTGTTTCACAGATCACAGCGTCTCTCGCGACGTGTCTTGCTGCGTGTCTCGCGGCGTAGTCCTTACTCCCCTAAACTAACCATCCGAATGTACTCGCGATAATCAATCGGCAGGTTTAACCCTTTCTGCTGCAGATCCTGCTGCAGGTTCTTCATGTTTTTAAACAGTCTCCAAAGTAACTGCCGGCCTTGCAGCGTTTCCTTAGCCTCCAAGGGCGTCATCCCGTCCAGCACCGGCAGCTTAGTCTGCAGCCAGCGGTCCAGTTCCTCTCTTTGCCACTGGGCTGCGGCTTCTTTGGAAACCGCTGGTTTACCCACGGTGGCTAGTAAGGCAAACCCTTCTGCCTGTTCCTGTATGTTTAAGAGCCGCAAACTTTCTTGCAGGCCCCTTTCTAATTCCTCGCAAACCAAGTTTAAGTATTCTTGCCCAAACGTGGTCACCGTCAACTGCTGCGGGGTGACGCGATACTCCGCCACAAAACCTTCACCCTGTTCCCCGTTTCCCGCTTTAAAACGAATCCGTTCAAATTCGTAAAAGTACTTTACTCCTTCGGAGGAATCAAATTCAAAAACGGTAAAGGAACGGATTCGCTCCAAAACCGGTTCCAGATTGGCCACCTCGTAAGTGGCAATCATCACCGGCAGCCGTTCCTCGGGTTCTTCCACCGCTAATTCGCCCAGCAGCTCTTCAAAGGAAGAAAATTCTCCGCTGAGCAAAGCATAGACCAGACTGACATCCACATAATACTGCTGCTGATAATGAATAGCCTCCGGCAGCCGATCTTCCATTAAGCTGCAGAGCGCGTTTAAATCTTCCCGGTCTTTGGCGGTTACCAGCAGTTCATCCCCGGTCAGGATAAATTCCCCGAATACATTCTCCGCCAGGTTTATCCCTTCTTCCAGGATATTTAGGGAATTAGCCCACCGGTAGTGGATGCCGAACTCGATATCCTCAATTACTTCAACCTCAGGCAGGTCTTCCAGCAGTTCCTGAACTTCCGTCTCCTGCACCACCTCGTAAAGAGTACAGTAAACCTCATAGTTCAGCGGGTTATCCGAGTCGTCCTCGTCAAGCTCCCGCGTTCTTAATATCCTGGTTTGGGCTATCTTCCAGGCGGATTCTTCCAGAACTAATTTAAAGGCGTATCTCCGTTCCTCAACCCGGCTCTCTTCACTTACTACCACTCTGGCCTCAATCTCAGCCGTTTTTTGCCGGATGGTTTTCCGCTCAATCGCCGATAGGATATACAGCCGATCCGTCTCAAGGCTATCCGCGACTCGGAGCTGCTGATAGGCTTCCCGCTCGTAACGCCGGACGGCTGAGTCCCGGGAGGACAGATCGTAAATCAAACCCCAATCCGAATTTTTTTCCGCCACCAGATAGGCGTTTACTACCAAATGCGGATTTAGCTGTTCCTCGGTCAGCCGCAGATTTAACGCCTCAACTTCTGAATCCGAGAAATTAACCGGCGCCTTATCTTTTAAACAGTCCGCATATCGGAAAACCGGGCGGGCAGCCTGCACCTCATAGGCCTGATTATAAAAATAAGCTTGCTGGAGCAGCGCTTGAGCCTCCTTAAGAGACAGTTCCACCATTCCAACCTCTTCCGGTTCGTGTTCCTCTAAAAAGTCGGGGATGGATAAGTCGTTTACCCTGAGGTACCGGCGGATACCCTCCGGGCCAAACCTTAAGCCAAAATACCAGACATCCAAACGCTTATTTTCCTGTTCCCAGGCCATAATCAAGGACAACTGGCCGAGCAGCCGGGTTTTAGAAGCCAGCGCTTTAAAAAATCGGCCGGGTACCGGCTGCCGTTTAATTTTAAAGTCATCCACAGCCAGACCAACCAGCCGGTACTTCTCGATCGCCCTTTGGGCGGCTTTCTGAATCTCTCCCTGGTATTCTTCAATAATTAACCAAAAAAACCGAGCCAGTTTAACTTCATGCACTGAAGATAAGTTCTCGATAAAAATGGCCTGAAACTCAGCAGGCAATTGATCTACCAGTTCAAGGGCCATGGAATAGCTTTCTTCATTTTCAATCATCGAAACCAGATCTTGAGCTAGATTTTGAAGCAGCTGTTTAGGAACGCTAGGTCGCTGCCGCAGGCGATTTCGGTTCCACCTGGCCATTCCCTCACCCCCAGAACGTATTTAGCCCAGTGTATCATATGTAAAAAAGCGAAGCAAGGAATCAGAAATACCGGACCGGCGGCCTGATCGGGAGCAGGAATTAGCCTTTCTTTAACGAATAAATATATACTTTTGTTTTCAATTACTTAAAACTTAATAAAGAATAACCAGGTAGGAAGGTGCATCATGCGTAGAATTCCTGTTGCTTTCGTTAAGCCGGGCATGATCAATGCGCAAGCACTCTATAATTCTGAAGGCAAGATCCTCCTGGCCGTTGGTACTGCATTAACCGATTTCTGTTTAGAACGGTTAGTCAGACTCGGGATCCCGTCGCTCTATATCCGCGATGAACTCACTGGTGATTTAGCTATACCTGAAGTAATTTCTGAAAAAACCCGGGTAGATACCATAAAAATAATTCGGCAAATTTTCGAACAGATCCAGGCCGCAAGTCCGATTAATTCACTCTCATTAAAGACCGGGGTAGATACAATTCTGGATGAATTGTTGGCCAATCCCAGCTCCCTGGTGCAGGCAATCGATATCCGGACAAATGAAGACTATCTCTTTGCCCATTCCGTCAACGTCTGCATATTATCCCTGATGACCGGAATTTCGCTCAACTATAACACCCTGCAGCTTAAGGAACTGGGCATCGGCGCCCTGCTGCACGATGTCGGCAACATCTTTATCCCCAATAAGCTTTTGTTTAAACCGAAGAAACTCACCAAAGCAGAGTATCTGAAAGTTCAGAGTCATTCCCGGCGCGGGTTTGAAATTTTAAAACAATACCCGGATATCCCTCCGCTGTCCGTGCAGGTTGTTTATCAGCATCACGAAAGGATCGACGGATCTGGTTATCCGCAGGGGCTAAAAGGCAATGATATCCATGAGTATGCCCGCATCGTCGCCATTGCCGATGTTTACGATGCCCTGCTGGCGGATCGCTTATACCGTCCGGCTTTCCCGCCTTATGCCGCTATGCGGGAAATAATCCGGGGGACCTACACCCTATTTGACCCGCGAATAGCGGCTGCCTTTATGGAAAACATCACCATGTACCCGGTAGGCAGTTTAGTCAAACTGAATAGCGGAGAAGTCGGCATCGTGGTAGATGTCAATAAGCAATCCCAGCATCGGCCGATAATTCGGCTTTTGTTGAATGAACAAGGCAAAAAGATCGCCGCAGGGAATGAGATTGACCTGGAAAAAACAGCCAACCTATCGATAATTGAAGGCTGCTGCAGCGAAGGATTATCGGTCTGCTCTTCCTAAAAAAGTACGACTCATCCGCTTAAGGAATTACCGAATCATATTAGTGAAAAAAACTTAAATAGTACTTGTATGAAAATAGGACTTGTTACGGGTCCTATTTTTTCTTTGCCCTTTTTCCCTTCGATTAATTTTGTTACTGATTGCCGACAGTCAGCTGACCGTTAATTTCTACTGTATCCTATAGTATCCTTGCCCTGCTTTTGCGAATACTAATACTGCTATCAAGTATTAATGGATAAAAGATCGGGAGGCGCTGCCCATGACGATTACCAAAATAATTGCGGTTGGTCTGATTCTGCTGATAGGGGGAACGCTGCTTTACGTACTCTATGACAAGGTCTTTCTGTCCGTTTTTGCTCCCAAACAAAAACCTTGATTTTTTGATTGACCTAAATCCCTATTTCCCGTTTTAAGGTCTATATCTTTTAAATCATTTTCATGGATACTGGAGTCAAATTTCAGTATCTTTTTTAAGGGCGATGTATTTTATGCTTAAATCTGGAAATAATAAGAACTGGAAGGGAGGTGACATTTATGCATACTAATACGATTGATAAAACGGCTCTTATTTTGGTTATTATCGGCGCTCTTAACTGGGGTCTGGTAGGCCTTTTCCAGTATGATCTCGTAGCCGCTCTCTTTGGCGGAGCCGGCTCCATGATCAGCCGGATCATTTACTCCCTGATCGGAATCGCGGGAATCTATTCCTTCATCCCATTATTCAGGGACAACCGCGTTACTACGGACAATCGACATTCTAGAAACGAAGCTTAACTTAGGAAACTAAGTCAGAAAGCTAACAGGAATAATTCGGTCGATATCTCAAAGAGATGGACCCTAAACGGTTCATCTCTTTTCCTTTGCCTTTTTACCTTTTGTAAGATATCCTCTAAATCATAGAGCAGAGAAAGGATTTATATTTTAATTGGGTTTTTTAGATTTTCGGCATGTTAAAGTTTTGGTACTTGTTTTGGTATACTTGCTTGCCAAGTTCCCCGTTTATGCATTATAATTAACGTCTGAAAGACCAATAATTTAATATCGTGTTTAAATTATGGATCTGCTGATGTGGCTCAGGGGTAGAGCAGCTCACTCGTAATGAGCAGGTCGGGGGTTCAAATCCCCCCATCAGCTCCAGCAAAATTAAGACCTCCGGGATTTTGCCCGGAGGCTTTTTATCGAATTGTCTCCCGTTTTATGCCCAATTTATATATTTGTACCTGAATGGCAAATAATTAGCCAAGCCGTCGGTTGTAGATGCCTAACTTAACCATTATATGCCTACTATAACGCCAACCAAGTGGAAAAATATACGTACCGAAATAATTTTTCCGAGCACAATCAATTTTTGAAACTCGAATAAAGAAGAACTTGCCGGATGAATACCGATTGCGGCCATAGGAATATTTTGGTATAATAAGTTTAAATGGCAGAGCCTTCAGACGTTTAAACCCATCGAATTCGAGGGGTTTAAAATATTGGACTACTTAAATTACTTCCCTGCGAGGTAATTTATTTTATATGCGGAGGTGGATAAAATGTTGATTACAGTAGGCTCAGTACTTAGAGATGGAGAAGAAAACACATATATTCTTGATGAAATGATTGGTAGCGGTGGCTTTGCGAATGTATTTAAAGCGCATAGAGAAAGCGATGGGCAGCTATTTGCAGTAAAAACTCTATTGCCTTCTTTTGATAGTGTCGAAGGACTACTCTCGTTTCAAAAGGAACTTCAACACGCAGAAACAGTTGAATCGCCTCATGTAATCAGATATCAGTACACGCATAATGGACTAAATATACAGAATATCCTCCGTATATAATTATGGAATATGCAGATTCGGGTGCTTTATCTGACTTAATTGAAAAACAACAAAAAGCTGGAAAGCTCTTTGAAATCGAGTCGTTGATGCAATTGTTCACACAGCTGGCTTCAGGTATGGACGAGTTAGCGACATTACAATATCCATATGATACTGGTGGCAAGCAGGATATTATGGCATATTGGAATGCGCATTTATATCAACCAGTTAAAAACCCTGCATCAATTAACTCACAATTACCACCGAATATCGCATCAGTCATTATTCGCATGGTTGAAAAACCAACACAAAGAAGATTTACAAACTGGGCGGACATCTTGAAATCGCTCCAGGTAGAATCGACACCAAAAGATAATATACATAGCTTTGTTGACATAGCATTAAAGACTCGGAATGCTGCAGATATACGTTTGCAAGAAAAATTGACTGAAGAAAAACGATTGGCTCAACTGAAAGAGGACTTTTGTCGCTTGATTTATTCTCAATATGATAACACGGTTATTGAACCGATACGCGACTTTATTTCACGATTCAATAGTCAATACGCCGGAACGGGCTCGTATAAATTAACTCCAGAGAGGGGCTACTCCAGCGGTGAACGCTTCTCGAGTACGCCATCAAGTAATAGGATACAAATTGAGATGGAAACAATCTTAAAAGAAAATCATGTCCGAAAAGTGCATGTCGATAGGGTTTTTAGGGACGAAGGGTACCGCAATGAAAACTATATCCCTCAGTGTAATAATCGCGATGTTTTAGCCTGGGGGCGAGTGTATGATTCAAATGGGCTGGGTTTTAACCTTTTGTTGTTAAAGGTTGGCGATTCGCTATATGGAGATTGGTTTATATTAACTAATACGAATAGCGGTCTTGGAAGGTCGACAAGACCAGAACCGTTTGGGTTTAAGCTGGACGAGCTTCCTAAAGAGATTGAGTTGCTAAGAGCAGTACATATTTATAACTCTGACCTGAAACCCTTTGCGATAGAGAATGCACTCGGTTTTATTTCAGGTTGTGCCTGATAGAAGAGTTAATTTTATACTTCATCGGCGGCATTGAGAAAGAGAGGGACCTTTTTGGATACAGGGAGAATACTTCAATGCCCTAAATGCGGGACTAAATACAAACTCCATGAATTTCACAGCATGACACGTGATAAAGACAGCGTATGCTGTCAAACTTGCTATACAGATTTATTTTCATGGAATGGCTCATTAGTGTATACCTTGGAGCGCATCTCCGAGAATAATACAGAAACAAAACGGTGAGGATTTTTATGAAGATAGAGAATTATATTGAAACTCAATACAGGGAATTGCTGTCTAATGGCTTAAATAATAATGAACACGTAGATTTATATGCTTTTGTGAAAAATCAAAAGCTCCGTGAAGTTCTTACGACCTTGCATTACCACTTAGTATCGTTGTTCAGGACAATGAATGAACGATTGCCTACAGGCGAAAATGGCGCACATTTTTGGGCAGAACCAAGTCGATCGCTCATTAAAATAATAGAGATTACGCTTGGAACTTATAGTGCGGTAAAAGGCTCAGAGCATGCGTTTGAAATTGATAGTTATTATAATGAGTTAATATTGAAGTGCAGGGATTTTTTGAGATCCAGCGGCGGAAGCCTTATCCCTGAAAATATGCAAAAAATTGAGCTTTATTATATTCAGCCAATCTTTTTGCCTGCGTCGGCCATAACAGTACCTAACCCGCAGACAGCAGTGAACTTTGAGCTCAAGCATCTGGGAGAAGGTTCTTATGCGAATGTTTATAGGTATAAGGACATTTTCTATAATCGAAATTTTGCCCTAAAAAGAGCGAGAAAAGATTTGACCGAGAAGGAATTGGCTCGTTTCAGGAGAGAATTTGACGAAATGAATGAGTTATCATCTCCGTATATTTTAGAGGTATATTGCTACAATGCAGAGAAAAACGAATATATAATGGAATATATGGACGATACCTTAGATGCTTATATAACAAAGAAAAATACCAGCTTGACTGTTGCTCAGAGAAAAGGCATTGCACAACAAATCCTGCGTGCCTTCGACTATCTACACTCTAAGAATAGACTTCACCGGGATGTAAGCCCCAAAAATATTTTGATAAGATTGTATGATGATGTCCTTGTTGTAAAAATTGCGGACTTTGGATTGGTGAAAATCCCTGATAGTAGCCTGACCACCGCCAACACAGAGTTTAAAGGGTATTTTAACGACCCGCAATATGATAACGATCTGGTTGTTTTCCTGAAGCTCCCTGCGGATGATGAGATGCTCTCTCAAGCCGTTGAAGCGGTGAAAGCAGCATCACCGGAGGAATGTGTATTCTCCGCTGCGGACTGCATGATACCCTCCCTTACTGAAAAAATCGGAGACGCCTTATATGAATCGGAGGGTGACAGATACGACTTGGTCAATGAACTGGCACGGCAGCTCCACCACATCAAAGAGGAAAATGGTATCCTGACCTACAAAGCGATGCTGGAAACCGCCCCTACGGA
>CAZKWP010000028.1:1982-18712 GCA_964556555.1 uncultured Syntrophomonadaceae bacterium | reverse complement strand
GGCCGCCAGTCTAATTATGCTGCACCTGAGCCGGTTCAGCGAGGAGCTGATTCTCTGGTCCACTGACGAATTTCAGTTTGTGGAAATGGACGATTCCTATAGTACCGGCAGCAGCATCATGCCCCAAAAAAAGAACCCGGATGTAGCGGAGTTAGTTCGCGGGAAAACCGGCCGGGTCTATGGGGATCTGATGGCGCTGCTTACCGTGCTGAAAGGACTGCCTCTGGCCTACAACAAAGATATGCAGGAGGATAAAGAAGCCCTCTTTGACGCCGTGGATACGGTGAAAAAGTGCCTGCTGGTCTTTGCTCCCCTGCTTAAAACGCTTAAAATCAAGAAGGAGCGGATGCGGGAAGGCGCGGGGCGCGGTTTTACGAACGCGACGGATCTGGCGGATTATCTGGTGCGCCGGGGACTCCCTTTTCGTTCCGCGCACGAAGTGGTTGGCCGCTTGGTATTATACTGCACCATTAACGATAAAACTTTAGAAGAATTAAGCTTAGCGGAATTAAACCGGGAGTCGGGTCTGACGGATCGGCCGAATATAGAAGCTGAGGGCGATCCCGCAGTTAAAACCGCCGGGTCCGGCCTGGTCAGCGATTCATCCGCCAGCGGGCTAAACGCAGAAACCGCTTGGTTTGAGCCGGGAGTCTATGCAACTATCCGCCTGGAAACCTGCGTGGCCGTGCGTCGGGTTCCCGGGGGGCCGGCTCCGGACCAGCTGCGTTTAGCCATAACCCGGGCCCGCGATAAGCTGCAAAAACTAATTGCGTTCTAAGTGTAATAAACGGATAGAACTCTGTGGAGCCGAACCTGGCAAAGAATTCATTTTTTGTTCTTGCGTATGACGCGTGCACATATGGATTTATTTCGTACAAATTTAACCCCAATCCATGCTAAATAAATTATTTGAGTATAGAATAACGCCTTTCAAAGGCGTTATTCTTAATTTTCGACTAAATGATATTTTAGCAGACCGTACCATCTAAGCAGGATTTCAAAGCATAAATATCGAAACAAAACTATAAAAATATTTCGAAAAATAAAGGCGAAGCCTTAATAAAGAGTTCGGATAACAGCAGATAATTGCATTGAAGGCAGGTAGGGGGGGATATAATGAAAAAGAAGCCGGATAAGGAGAATTCTGAGACGATCAACGGGCTGTGGGGTGAGGGGAAGCCTTATTCCCAGGTTAAAGTAGAAAGAGAAATTCGGATCTTGGACCAGAATATCCTGCGAGAAATGTATTATGTATACGCGAACATAAACCCGACAACGATTCATATCCTCCAGAGATTTAAAAATAGGATAACAGATCCCCAGATTATAAAAATAGTCGAGGAAGCCAAGTATCGCGGTCAATATGACGGGTATGTTTTTTGGCCTACGGACCGTTTGGAAAACAATCTGGAGGAAGCAAATAAGCTGGGCGCGGAAACGGCCAAAGTGATTGAGCAGATGCACTCTTTGGTAATGGAGTGGTTAAGCTTAAATGAGGGCAAGCCGGAAAACAAATATAGCCCGATTACCTAGCGGCAGCGTTAATCAAAATTTTAAACGCGGCACACAGTAATCAGGACTTAAAAATTTAAAACTACTAAGTTACTCTATTCAGTTGCCGGGTGTCGGTTGGTTCGAGTCGATATTAAGTTGCCCTTATTGGTTAGACCTGGCACGCTCCATAAGCTAAGCCAGGCCTAGTAATAAGCATAAATTATCAATCTGCTTAGTGGTATCAGTTAGACATCAAGCAGATTTTTAACCTTTTTGTCCTGATTGTCTAAGCTGCGTTGAAAGTCACCCAGGATCTGTTCGTCGGTGGCGTTTTCTCCCCATCGTTTGTTGCGGTATTCCTGCATGGCATCTTGCGCGGTTACTTTTCCGGAAGCCAGCTTGTTCGCATCTAAGAAGCTGTAGCTACGGTTATAGCTGTTGCTGGGCAAACCCCCTTTAAAGATAGCCCGCTGCGGGACAAAGATCTTTTTAACCGAACCCTTACAGGTAGGGCACTCTTCCAGGTTGGGAGAAGACATCTTAAGCGCTATATCGAAACGACCGCAATTAGCACATTCAAAAGTGTAGGTTGGCACGATTATCCCTCCATAAGTTATGTAGTCTTTAATATTTAAATTACCGGAACTAGGCCAATAAGTCAAGGCAATGGTTCGGATTAGAACGAAAGGCTGAAAGAGTAAAATATGTAAAATTACCCTAAACCGTTCTAATTAGCTTCTGCCAGAAGCTAATTAGAACGGTTTTTGCGCGTAAACTTCCCCGATTTTTTCACGGCACAGATGATAATCTTAATCGAATCAAAGAGTGCGTAAAATAAGCAAGATGCAGTGCTTTCTGGAATTTATTTGGGAATAAGGTTTGGGATATCCGTCAATACTTTAGGATAGAAAAGATGGGAGGTGAAGAATTAATGATTTCTGAAGGGGCTGCTTCGTTAATCGAGGTGACCGAACCCCCGGATTCTTGGCAACCGGTTTCGGAAGAGGAATTACCGGAAAAAACGTCGACCAGGAATAAGGAAGATACGGATAAGGTTTTTGGCAATTGGGATGTCTTAGATCCGATCTTAAAACAGCGTTTGTCGCTGAATAATCAATTACCCCGTCAAGAACGGCAGTCAATTATTAATCTATTAAGGGAATTCGCGCTGGAATACAATAAATCCATTCGCAGCGTTCAAGCTCGGTATTACCAAGTTATTAAGAAGGAACTAGATACGGAAAAAACGCCGGAAGACTTAGTCGAACGATCCGGCGAGACGGTGCGGATGCTCCCATGCAACTATCCAAATCAAGGGGATATCGTCAATACGCGGGTGGTTAATTTAATTGATTATGGGGTATTTCTGGAAACGGACACCGGCTATACCGGCTTTTTGCGGATGGGTGATGTTACTTCAGATGAATGGTTAGCCGGCCGAAGTGACTTGGAACGATACTTTTATCAGGGTGAGAAAGTTAAAGCTAAAGTTATTAAGGTGTTAGATGACAAGCTGTATTTTTCAACCAAAGCGATTGGAGGCAAAAAACCGAATCGGTCGGAAGCGCCAGTTGGCAATGAAATTAAATTAGCCAAAGGTAGTCAGGCAGAAGGGGAATTGAATGAATTGGTCCGGTTGCTCTCAGGAAGGATTGGAACGGTTTCGGAACCCTGCAAAAGATTGCTCAGCGAATTGCTTTTGACTTACGGTCCGGTGCGGGTAACTGCCCGGGTTTTAGAAGGTTTTGCAGAGTTTGATCAGGGCTTTTGGTTAATGCGGCAAGTTAAGGATAATTTGGATGGAGAATTTAACCGGCTGAATTAGTCGGTCCGGTTAACCGCAAAAGGATTTGCAGACTGAAATGGCTGGCAATCTTATTTTTCCTGGGGTTGTTTTGGGTACAAACTAATTCAAGGTATAAGGAAAACGCAGACGGCTGAGGGTAGCAGCGCTAATTTCTCTTTTGCTCTTAGTTGGGAGGGTTAAGCTTTCCGCAGCCGTCAGTTTTTTTTAGTTAATCCGTATGGGTTAATCCGTATGGTTTTTAATCTGTACCGACATTGATTGATGGATAGTGCTGCATTTCTCGGTATGCCAGTCAGGTCCCGTCCAAAATCAGATCATTGGAGAATGTTTTTCTGGAAAATGCTATTAGTTTGGCAGAAACTTAGGCAGCCAAATACTAAAGGTGCTACCTTCGTTTAACCGGCTCTCTGCCCAAATATTTCCCCCGTGCTGGTTAATAATCCTTTTACAGAGGTAGAGCCCCACGCCCAGACCGTCATGCTCAGCCTGGCTGGCATTTTTGGCCCGGTAATAGCTGTAGAATATATCCGGCAGTTCTTCGGCGGAAATACCAACACCCTCATCTCTTACCTGGACTAAAACCCGATTGTTCTCGTGGGTAATTTTGAGTTCGACCTTTCCGCCCTGCGGGGAATAATTAATTGCATTCAGAATCAAGTGAGACAAAACCATATCAATTTTAGAAGTGTCCCCAAAAACAATGGTGCCGGTGTCTCCCGCTTTTTGATTATCAGCAGTTGCGGGGATCAGGCTTATTTGGTGAATCTGTGAGAAATCCTCATACCGTCGGATTACTTTCTTGCTTAGTTTGTCGAGAGAGAAAAACTGCATCGCCATTGGAGCGGGAGAAGTTTCAAACATAGAAGTGTCGAGAAGTTCGTTTAATAAACGGTTTATCTTATCAACGTGGTAGATAATTGACTTAAGCTGTTCTATATCTCGGTCCAGATTGAGCGAATTTAATGCGGTTAAGCATTCCGGGTTTGCTTCCTGCATTTCATTAATTTGCCTGCGGTAATTGCGTATGCGCTTGTTGGTCAACTGTGCATAGCCCCGAATTATTCCCAGCGGAGTCCTTAACTCGTGGGACACGATGGATATGAAATTGTCTTTTTGTTGTTTGAGTTTAGCTTGCTCGCCCTCATCTAATTGCTTCGCTGTGAGGACCGAGTTTTTTTTCAAGTGATTTCCCTCCCTAACTTAGAGGATTATTTAGACTGCTATCATCAAATAATCCCAATATTTCCCATAAAATTCTTGTGTTTTAAATACTTCTACATCTGGCAAATAAGTCCTTTGTTATAAAATGCAATAACATGGGAAGGTGTGTCGAATACACCTAACTGGAAAATGAATAAATAAGAAAGATGGGAATAGTCTTCCCATCTTACAATTTAGGCTTGCGTTTGTGGCAAAATCTTGCCATAGATTTGGCAGTTAGCTTTTCCCTTTATTCCTGAATTAAGGTGGCCCGAATGGGCGGATACGCGCTTTGATATTCTGCCCACCAGGCTTGATCCTTTACCCAGGTACAACTTCTGCCAGCGGATTCGTTTAAGATGATAGTCTGAGGTTCATCGGACCAGAAACGTTGGATGTTGCTGGTCTTAGGCGTAACCTTGAAAAAATCTGGTCCGTATAGCGAGTAAGCCCAAAATTCCTGGATTTCACAAGTGGGTTCATTTTCCGCGCTTAGAGCCTGACCGCCCAGCAGATCAAAATCCGCGGAATAATCGATTTGCAGTACCTGCACACCCGGAAAAAGCTCCCGGCCGTCCTGATCCCAGATGGTTACGCGCCAGGACCCATCCGGGTGACTGCTGGTTTGGGTCAGTTTCATTTCCAAATTGTTTACCGTTATCCAGGGAGGGTCAAAAGTCATCAAGTGGTCCGCGCGTTGTTCTACGTGCACTTTCCAACTCAGGTCAGCCTGCCATTTCGGTTCTGGCTGCGCGGCGAAGCTTAAGACCCAGTAGAGCAAACCGATTAAAATTATGGCCCCGGCTCCGGCCCAGAGCAAACACCGGTTAGATTGCAGAGTAAATATTTTCATCTGGCTCCCCCTCCCGTTATTTGATCAATTTGTTTGCGTTCCAGAACCTGATGGCGCTGCGCCGCGCCCGGATACCACAAAAAGTCCGGGTGGTCATGTTGGCTGTCCCCGTAGGTGTCCCATCCTCCGGCGCTCGACCTTTCCCAGCCGCCGGCTGTTGGGTGCACGGTATCCGGACTTAGCCAATAATAGTAGGTTTTGAGCATCGGCGCTGTGCCCAGGTAGTTGGGCCGGGTGCTATCCGCTAACCATACCCGGCAGCGGACGTGAATCCGTTCGGAATTATTCCGTTCCGGGGCATACTCCATTTGGTAGCGGTAAGCGGGATAATTCCAGATTTGCGGATTGTTGATTTCCTGCGTTCCGCCGCTGATGTCCATGATAAGGGGCTTGCCCCGTTCGCCGATAAAACTGATCAGGGCTTGATGGAATTCCGCCGGATTGACATCGTTAATATTGTTGCCAGGGCCATCGTAGCGAGTACCGATAAAGGTTATGGCCGGATCCCACCAATGCCATTCAGATAAGATTCCCTTAATATCTTCCGGATTAAATCTAATGCCCCCTACGGTTTGGGTTTTTACCGGTTCCGGTTCCAAAACCGCGGCCGCGGCCCAACCGTTGCAGTGGCCATACCATTCCTCCCCAGGACCGTCCGCATAATGATTTTGCCTTTCCCAGGCCCGCGCACCCGGATTTCCCTGTCCCTGGGCCACCCCTAGGGCGTCATATTTGGCCATGGGACCTTGAGGGTCATAAAGATGATTGGGCAGGTTTATATGGAAAGGCCACCACCAACCCGACCAGGGCGGCGTGGCTGCTTCCCCGCGGAATCTGTATTCATTGTTTGCCTGCGCCGGAATTAGGTCTGGTTCGTCGTCAGCTATAAGCCAAACCGTCAAGCCGAGCAGGGCCAATAATACCAGACCACTCACCAGGAGCCACACCGGTTTTATCGATATCTGTTTCATATTATCAGTCCTCCATTAAATTACCTTTATAAACTTTATTTACTAAGGTGAAAATTTAGAATTGCTTTTAACCCGGCAAGGCTGGAAATACTCGATAAGCATGATTGAAATATTGTATATTTAACAAAATTCTAAAGGTGAATGAGTGGTGTGGCAAAAGATATGGCCCTGTGTCCAAACGTTAAGGTTGGTTGCTCCCCCAGGCGAAAAGAATAAGCCTGGCTGAATAAATCCTAGACTTATAGTAAGCAAAAAATAGAAAAACCCTGGTTATTTCAGGGTGGGTTGGCTTCAAAAGAATTCAGTTTAATAATCGTTGTCGGTGATTTTGACGGAGGTAAATAAGAAAGGGAAAAAATTTGGGGCTGTAAGAGTGGCTCAAAGCAGCGGGTAAATGAGAGACATTAAAAGGACGAGTGAAATTATCGCCCCAACCAAACAAGCAATAAAGACTGAAGCTTTATCATAGCGATAATCCATCGGACCACACCTCCAATCGCGGATAAATATTTAACATAATAACTTCGCTAAATTATTCCGAGTTCCTGCTTTGTGACAGATTTCCTTTGAGTGAGCCAGCGATTATGTATTTTATTAATTTAAGCATAAAATAAAGCTGTTAACAAATCATCTGCTAACAGCTTTGAATCTATCATTTAGGTAACCCGATTAAACGAATCCAAGTTCGGTCCAGGTTATATTTTTCGCTTTAAAGCTATAATATTTAATTTGAGTGCTGCCTGGCTTAATAGTTGGAGGCATTACGGAAGCATTCCCAGCAATAAACCGGACGGTCTCCCCGCGGTTTGAAGGGAACTTGTGTTTCGCAGCCACAACCGCTGCAGGTTACATCAAACATTTCTCTTTCTCCTGAGAAGGATCGGTTGGTTTGACCTTTGCGGGCTCTGCGGCAGTCCGGGCAACGGGCCGGGAGGTTTTGAAAGCCCTTTTCTGCATAAAATTCTTGTTCACCTGCTGTGAAAGTAAAGTCGTTTTCGCAATCCCTGCACTGTAATACTTTGTCTTCGAATACCACTAGATGATCCCCTTTCGAAATAAAACTCCCCCTGATTTAACCACCATCTGCAGTTGCCCAGAAGTCAAGCGAACCCAAAATGATGATTTGGAAGGCCACTAATTATAATAACATCGATATAAAGAAATGTAAAACCAATTTTATCCCACTAATTCGACAATATTTGCTATGGAGGGAGACGGATCAAGCAGTTCAATGGTTTGAGCTGAAATTTAGGCGAGGGGAGTTCTCTTATAACAGAGCGTGAAATTAGAAGGCCGGTGTAAGGCGGAAAAACATGTTATACTAAAAGCGATTTAACCTAAAAGACCATTAAAAAGGGCGGATATGGGGGACGGTTGCATGGAATTTAAGCAGGCCAATAAGTGCGGAGCCGCGTTTGATTCTATTTTCCCCTTGGAAAGCGAAATTCCGGAACGGTTAAGGATAACCGAACCGCTTGATGGCAGCTGCTATCTATTGGATGGAGAAATCTGCCGCTGGTCGGGTCCGGTGCGGGAGGTTTTTTCTCCAGTCTGCCTGCGCAGTCCAGCGACAGAAGGAGTAATAGCAGCTACGGAATGCGAATTAGAGGCAGCAGCGGAAGTAACGGCAGGGTTGGCCGAAGTAGCTGCAGAACCAAAGCCCAAACTGATTGGCTATTATCCGCTTTGCACGGAGAAAGAAGCTCTGGCTGCATTGGATGCGGCCAGTCGGGCCTACGATAATGGCCGAGGCTTTTGGCCAACCCTGCCGGTAGCCGAACGGATTAAGCATTTTGAAAGATTTATCGGGAAAATGGTTGCCCAGCGGGAAGCGGTAGTCAAACTGCTGATGTGGGAGATTGGCAAATCCCAGGTTGATTCAGAGCGGGAGTTTGACCGCACCGTGGAATACATTCGGGATACGATCACCGCCTTGAAGGAGCTCGATCGAAGATCAGCCCGGTTTACGATTGATCAAGGGGTAATCGCTCAGATCCGTCGTTCTCCCTTAGGGGTGGTTTTGTGTATGGGGCCGTATAACTATCCCTTAAATGAGACGTTCACCACCTTGATCCCGGCGCTGATTATGGGGAACACCGTGGTTTTTAAACCGCCGAAATTGGGAGTGCTGCTGCACTTGCCCTTACTGGAGGCATTTCGGGACTCTTTTCCTCCGGGAGTGGTCAATACGGTTTACGGAGACGGGGTCACGGTAATCACCCCCTTGATGCAGTCCGGCCGGATTGATGTTTTGGCTTTTATCGGCACAAGCCCGGTAGCCGACCTTTTAAAAAAGCACCATCCCAAACCGCATCGCTTACGGTGCGTACTAGGACTGGAAGCGAAAAATCCGGCGATTATCCTGCCGGATGCGGATCTGGACCTGGCGGTTCGGGAATGTCTCTTGGGGAGCCTCTCGTATAATGGACAGCGCTGTACAGCCATCAAAATCATCTTTGTCCATGCGGAAATTGCCCCGGCTTTTATTGAAAAGTTTGCCGCTTCCGTGGACCAGTTAAAAGTTGGACTGCCCTGGGAAACAGGAGTAAAGATTACGCCGCTGCCCGAAGCCCATAAACCCGCTTACCTCAAAAGCCTGGTTGAAGACGCGCAATCCAAAGGCGCCCGGGTGGTCAACCCGGCCGGCGGAAAAATAGACGCCACCTTCTTCCACCCGGCGGTCCTGTACCCAGTTAACGAGCAGATGGCGGTTTACCACGAGGAACAGTTTGGCCCGGTAGTACCCATCGGAATTTTTGAGGATATCCAGGCGCCGATAGATTACATTATCAATTCGAAGTACGGACAGCAGGTTAGCATATTTGGCAGCGACCCCCGCCTCCTTAGTTCAATTATCGATCCCCTGGTGAATCAGGTGACTCGGGTAAACCTAAACAGCCAGTGCCAGCGGGGACCAGATTCTTTTCCGTTTAACGGACGGAAAGATTCGGGCGAGGGTACGCTTTCGGTGGCCGATGCCTTGAGGGTTTTTAGCATCCGGACTCTGGTAGCCGCGAAATCCGAAACGCTTAATAAACAAATTTTGCAGCAGATATTAAACGAACGCACTTCCAACTTTTTATCGACTGATTTTATTTTTTAAGCTGCTTTTGAATATTTTGTTGAGGTAGTAGCTGACGATGCAGAAACTGACCAGAATTTTTAACTTAGCCAAGTTTAACCCGGCCCAGACCGGCCCAGGTCACGGACGTTATTTTCTGACGGTTATCCTTTTGGTGGTCTTTGCCATTCATTATCTCCAGCGGATTAATATCAGTGTTTTACTGGCTGATCCAAAATTCCTGCTGGATATGGGGCTGAATGGGGAGCCTGGCAAACAAGGGATGCTCATGACCTTTTTTCTCTTAGCCTATGCCCTGACCAATTTCAGCACCGGGTCTTTAGGGGATCGATTTGGACCGCGCCGTTTGATGCTCCTTGGCGTACTGATTGGCGGAGCAGCGATGCTCTTAGGGGGCGCGGCCGCTGGCTTTGGTACGTTGCTATTGGCCCGGGTTTTGCTGGGAATCGGTCACGGCATTCACTACCCGAACCACGGGGTGTTTATCCGGCACTGGTTTCCCTCCTGGGAAAGGGGCAAGGCCAACTCGATCCCGAGTATCGGGTCCAACCTGGGGCCAATCATGGCCATGCCTTTATTTACGGTGGTAACCCTGACCTGGGGATGGAAGATGAGTTTTTATGTCATGGCCGGAGCGGCTTTTTTGGTGGCTTTACCGCTGATTTTACTATTTATCCGCGACTTGCCGAGTGAATGCAGTTGGATCGGCGATTCGGAAAAGAAATACCTGCAGGAAAATGTAGGGCAGTGTGCTTACGGTTACGAGTCAAAGGAGAAATCCCTGACCGTTCGGACCAAGGAAGTACTGGCCACTCCCCAATTTATTTGGTTGATGGTGGTTTATGCTGCGTTCCTTTCGATTTGGTTTGGTTTGCTGACTTGGCTGCCGCAATATTTAACGCTGGCCAGGGGACTTTCCTTTAAAACCATGGGTTATATTGCCTCTTTACCTTATGTGCTGGGTATCGGGGGACTGCTTTTGGCCGGGTTTGGGTCGGACCGTATTGGCCGCCGCGCGCCCTTTGCCCTCTGCGCTTTTATGGGTGCCGCTTTATTTTTGTTTGGCGCGGCTATAATCGAAAACTCATACCTGAGTGCTCTCCTGATCACGGCCGGGACCGGCACCATTTCCTTGTTTATCGGGGTGTTTTGGGCGATGGTGCAAAACCGCCTGCCCGGACACCTGGTAGGGTTTGCGACCGGCTTAATTTCCGGGGTGGGCAATCTTTTTTCCGCCTTGACGCCGGTAGCCATTGGTTTCCTGATTCAGTTTTTCCATAGTTATTTCGCGGGAATTTTATATCTGGTAGGCAGTGGTTTAGTGGGAGCGCTCTGCAGTATCATGCTGGTTCGCGGGGAAACCAGATTGTTGAAGGCAAAAACATTGCTGAACCGGGGATAATTTCTTTTTTTATCTATGGGTGATGGCCAATTGATTAAAAAAGGATGATTAAAGCAGCAGCTGTTTAATCATCCTAAAGTAATAGAGGTAATAGAATCACAGATTAGATTAAATAAAAATTAGGGGAGTAAACCTGTAAGCGGAGTTCTGTCCCTCAATAATTGAGGTGATGATCATCTATCTAGGATGCCAGTTGCCTGACACCTCAAGCGACCTACCCGGAAGCGGAGCGGGCGACTCCATTGCTTCTCTATTCGGTCTTGCTCCGAGTGGGGTTTACCGAGCCGGCCAGTCACCTGACCGCTGGTGAGCTCTTACCTCACCTTTCCACCCTTACCGGAAAAACCGGCGGTTTCTTTCTGTGGCACTTGCCTTAAGGTCACCCTCACTGGGAATTGCCCAGCACTCTGCCCTGCGGAGCCCCGACTTTCCTCGATCACCGCCTTTCGGCGCCCGTGACCGCGATCATCCGGTTTACTCACCTAAGCTTATTGATTTGTAATCAGGTATTATCTAAAGACGTGCAATCAAGAATAGCATGGACAAGGGCCGGCTGTCAAGTTTGCAGCAAGGTGCTGACCTATCCGGAACAGTCTTTTCCGGCGATTATTGGGGCAGCCAGGGTCTCGGACAAAATCAAACTGCTGGAAAATATTCTGCGGCCAAGGGGCTTCTTGGGAGGAATGGCCAAAACAGTGTCGAATTATAGTCAGACAGTCAGACGTGATAGATTAAAATTTACCTTTACATTCGTGCTTGTTAAATTGGCTGGGGGGAGAGCAGGTTGGAAAAGGAGAAGCAAACCGAGCAAAAAATCGAAAATCCCGGGCGGAATTTATCCGCTCTAGGTCGCCGGCATATTAAAGTAATCGGCGGACCAAACTTGGGGCAAGTGGAAACCTTGATTAAAGACTGGCTGCAGGAAGGGCATTATGTCCGACATCTGCAGGTCGATCATCTGCCGAAACAGCCAGCATGTGACCGCTGGCAGGCTATTATTACTTATTATTTGAATGACGCCGCAGTCCGGCCGCCGAAACGCCGTTGTTATCGGTGCGCGGAGCAGGCTGATTGTCAGCGTTATCAGACTTATCTTAATCAAAAAGCCGAACTGGCGGAACTGCTAAAGAAAGACTATCCGGATTAGCCAGGATTTACGGCTGCCAAAACAGCTGAAGCGGGAGCGGACTGCCCAGTCTGCCGGGATTATATATTTTTAAGGTAAAAGATAATAAAGTAACCGATAATAGCGGCAATAGGGATAGAAATGATATGGATCATCCACCAGCGGCCCGGGGAAATGGTTAACCATTTTAGCTTTTGGCTCATCGTTTATTACCTCCAATAGGTCAAATTATTTAAGTTACACAAGTTCAGCAAATAAAGATGCCAGCGAATTTTTTTAGGGGTCCTGATATTAACAGGACCCCTTAGGATTGCGTCAGGCAACACCCGGCTTAATGCGAATTGACTGAATTAGCTCCATATTTCCGTAAAATGGAAGCAGCCTCATCGACTTTCTCCGGAGCGGATTGGACGGCCACCATAATTTTGCCGGAGCGAATGTCCTGCTCAATTTGCCGGCCTTGTTGTTCCGGAATCCCCCAGTCGATCAGACTGCCGGTAATCCCGCCCGTGGCAGCGCCACCCAGCAGACCAGCAATTGGTCCAGCAGCAAACAGCGGCCCCAGCCCGGGAATCGCCAAGGCGCCAACTCCTACCGCTAAACCGGCCAGAGCCCCCAGCGTTCCTCCGGTAGCAGCGCCGTCCGTTACGGAGTCGCTGCCAAGTTCCATGTCTTGCCGACCTTGCTGGCGGCCGCGGCCACCTTCCCGCACGACCTCATCCTTAGCCATGATTGATATTTCCTGGTTAAAGCCTTTTTCCCTCAATCCTCTGACTGCCTGTTCTGCTTTAGCGCGGGTATCAAAGGTACTTACTACCAATTTTGCCAAAGGATAATGACCTCCTTCAAGTGTGTTAATTAGAAACCTTTTGGATTTCTAATCTTACTTATTGTGCCCGGTACCAAAAGATCTATGCGAATTGCAGCGGCCGGCTTAAATGGTATTGATTTAAGCGCCTATTGGTAGGTTAAATAATTTATCAATCTAATTTTGGGGCGATTTAATCCGCGGAGAATATGGACGGCGACAGGAAATAAGCAGTTAATTGTCGAAGAATAATTTTTAGAAATAATTATCGGTTATTAGGTGAATTTTAAATAAGTGAATTGAAATAACATTAAATAACTGATATCGGAAGAAAATCAAAAGTTGCGGGATTAGGGGGAACACGCTGGTTTTTTCGCTTTAGAAAAATGAGCGTAAGCGAAGATGGAAAAAGTAAAAGTTACATTATTGCCGGAAAATATAGAAATCTGGGTCTCAAAAGGGGAAACGTTAAGTGAGGTTCTCTTATTAGCGGGATATGCGCTGGAAACCCCCTGTGCCGGGCGGGGGATCTGCGGTAAATGTAAAGTGCAGGTTGTAACCGCTTCCCAAAATAAGGCGCCAGCCAGTCAGTTGGAACTCTATGCATCCGAATGGCAGCACCTCAGTTTGCCGGAAATCCAGCAGGGCTATCGTTTGGCTTGTCTGATGCAAATCCAGGAGGATCTGCAGGTTTGGCTGTCCCCGGAATTTCGTCAGGTATTAAAGAAAACAATGGAAATAACGGTACCGGGGAATGAGGCCAGCTTTCCTTTCAATCCCTTAGTCAAGAAGGTGTTTCTCGAGTTGTCCCGGCCGACGCTGGAAGATCGGATGGGGGATTGGGAGCGGATTGAACGCAGTCTGGCGGAAAAAGGGTTTTTACCGGTGGCCGATCAATTGGAAAATGGGCTGCAACTGGACGGGGAAGTCCTGCGGATGCTTCCTTCCATTCTGCGGGCCAATGACTACCGGATTACCGCGGTTCTCTATGATGGGAAGCTGATTGCGGTTGAAGAAGGCGACACTACGGACCGGATGTACGGGGTAGCCCTGGATATTGGCACTACGACCATGGTGGGTGCCCTGGTCGATCTTAAGACCGGCGAACAGTTGGGCGTGGCTAGTTTAACTAATCCTCAACGCTCCTTTGGGGCTGATATTATTTCCCGGATTTCCTTTGGCAGTCAAGGCCTTAAGCAGCTGCAGGAACTGCAGTCCCTTTTGGTGGACGCGGTAAATCAGATTTTACAGGAATTGACCGCCGGGCTGGGGATTAACCAAAAGGAAATCTATGAAGCGGTGGTAGTGGGAAATACGGTGATTCACCACTTGTTTTTAGGCTTGGATCCGACCTATCTGGGGCAAGGCCCTTATGTGCCGGTAGTAACCCGGCCGCTTCGGGTTAAAGCCCGGAAGTTAAAGGTAAATATCCTCGAATCGGGTTATCTTTACTTACTGCCAAATATCGCCGGCTTCGTCGGGGGGGATGCGGTTGGCGTAATCCTCTCCACTAGACTGCACCAGAGTTCGGAGATTCAGTTGGCGGTTGATATCGGGACCAACGGGGAAATTGTCCTCGGTTCGGCGCAGCGGTTACTCGCTTGTTCTACGGCTGCGGGGCCGGCTTTTGAAGGGGCCCGGATTAAACATGGAATGCGGGCCGCTTACGGGGCGATCGAACGGGTAACCATGAGCGAGGAGGTTAAAATCGGGGTGATCGGATCAGTACGACCGGTAGGAATCTCTGGTTCCGGGTTGATTGATGCGGTAGCAGAAATGCTGCGAGTGGGGATAATCGATGCCGCCGGCCGGATGCTTGAGCCGACGGAACTCCCGGCTGACTTGCCAGCCGCGCTCCGTGCCCGGGTGGTCGAGGCAAACCACCACCGGGAGTTCATCCTGGTCCCGAAAGAAGCAACCGCCATTGGTCAGGCGATTTGTATCACCCAGGAGGATATCCGGGAACTCCAGTTGGCTAAGGGAGCGATCGCGGCCGGCATCGAGATTTTGATCCAGAAGATGGGCATCAGCAAAGAACAGATTACCCAGGTATTTTTGGCCGGGGCCTTTGGCAGCTGCATCAACCCGGTTAGTGCCAAAGCGATTGGCTTGATTCCCAATCTGCCATTGGAACGGGTGGAAACTGTAGGCAATGCGGCCGGAGCGGGTGCCCAATTGGCTCTGCTTTCCAGTTCCGCTCGCAAACAGGCGGCTAAGATTGCCAAAGAAGTTGAGTATATTGAACTTTCGGCGCGGACTGATTTTCAGGAAGCCTTTTTAGCCGCCATGTACTTTCCCAGATAAATTTAGGATTGTTATGAGCAAGGCAGAGGGGGATTGGCGCTTTGAAGCAAAAGAACCGCGGAGACCGGCATCGCATAAACCTTGAGTTGTCGGTAAACCGCCAGCCTGCGGACGTTAATTTAGCGGCAAAGCCAGCGGACCGTGAGCCAGAGGCTAAGCCAGCTGTTAATCCGGCGGCTGGGAATGCCACAGCCAGCCAGCAGCTATCGAGTCAGCAGCTTAGAGTGCTGCAGGCGCTCAGAAGGCGCAGCGGCATTCCAGATCGGGTGCCTAAAGGAGAATTCGGTATCGAGCCCGAACTCTGCCGCCGTTTGATTGACTTGACCAATGCGGCCAGCCCAGCTCAAACGGCATTTTCTTCGGAAAGGGAGCGGCTGCTTCGCGTTTTCGAGATTTTAGGGATGGACTTTACCGCAATAAACCCGGTTTGGCCGGTGCGGCAAAGTCTGGGCCAAGATGAGCGCGGTCGGGAACTTGAGCTGGATTTTTGGGGCAATTTGGTGGCAGCGGTGGGTTCCAGTAAGGGTGTGGTGGTGCCGGCCTGCAGGGGCATGGCTGAACTTAGCGCTTATCAATTTCCCCGGTTGGACCAAATTAATTTTGCGGCGATCTGGGAGTGGTCCCAGGATTCGCCTTTTTTTATTTTTACCCAGGTCCCTGGTCCCTTTAGTCTGCCTGCCGGTTTGACCTCGTTTTTGGACTTCCTGGGCTATACAGCAACGCATCCTCAGGAAATAAAGCGATTGGCCTTAGCGGCGAGTGAGTGGCTTGGCGAGTGTTGCCGGCGTTGTATCCGTCAGGGGGCTCAGGGAATAGTGATAACAGATGATTTGGCTTATGATCGGGGGCCCTGGATTGCCCCACTGGTTTTAGACCAATTATTTTTTCCCGCTTACGCGGAATTAGTTCGCAAGGTAAAGGAACAGGGGGTGCCGGTGGTACTGCACTCGGATGGAGATATGCGACTCCTTTTGCCTTACCTGGTTGAACTGGGCTTTGACGGTCTGCATTCACTCCAGCCCTCGGCCGGCAATCAGCTCGGGAAGATCAAAGCCCAATATGGGTCAAAGCTTTGTCTGCTGGGGAATCTCGACTGCAACTATCTATTGCCGCAGGGTACCGTATCCGAGGTGGTCGCCCAAACCGAATCGACCCTGCGGGTGGGGGCACCTGGCGGGGGATTCATTTTAAGCAGCAGTGCCGGGATTTTGTCTGGGGATTGGCCGGCTGAAAACGTATTAGCGATGTACCAGACCGCGGAAAAATTTAGCTTAACGCCGGCTGGTCTCAAGGATAGATGATTTAGGCAGTTTTTGAAAACCGTTTTGGTTTTAAAGGATTACCGGAAGGTCCGGTTAAAGCAGCTTTAGATCTGTACCCGGTATATTCATATTTAAATTTCGGATAACTTAGCTCTCAGGCGGCGACGGCGATTTAAACCAATTTGTACTCGGTGATGGCAAATTCAGCTAAGACCGAATATAAACAACCGGAACGCAGGCAAAGATATATATCCTGGGAGGACTTCAAGGCCTCCCGCAATATATCATGAAAACCCAGACCCTGGAGTTCCAGGGGGCCAATCTCATCAATAAATATGTTTTTGATTGCGGCATCCCTCAGCGAATCCCTGATCAGGGTTTCGCCGAATTGACAGGATTAACAAAAATTATCTGCTCATTT
>CAZKWP010000028.1:0-1882 GCA_964556555.1 uncultured Syntrophomonadaceae bacterium | reverse complement strand
CTTGGACTGGAGGATGAGCTGGGCGTCAAGGGCATAGAGCATCGGCAGGGTATCCCCGGCTGGCGAGGCGTTGCAGATATTCCCCCCGAGTGTAGCCAGATTGCGGATGGCCGGGGAAGCCATTTGGGAAACCGGCAGTTTCAGGTACTCTGGGACCTTTGGATCACGTAAAATTTGCTTCAGGGTACAGGCAGCGCCTATTTTGAGGAGGTTGTTTTCAATTTGGATATTCTGCAGCTCCGGCAGATGACCGATGAACAATATGGGCTGCGGGAAATTGGGGATTACCCCGCTCCAAACCCGGTGCCGGACCATCAGGTCGCTGCCGCCGGCAAAGACAGTGGTATTTTCCTGGGTTTTTATTTCCAGGGCATCGTTTAGATTCAAGGGGCGAAAGGTTTTTACCATAGTCCCTCACCCTCCTTCGCTGCCAGGGAAATCGCCTCAACAATTGAGTCATAACCAGTACAGCGGCAGATGTTGCCGGCCAGAGCAGCCCGAATTTCAGCTTCTTCTGGATGCCGGTTTTGTTGAAGGAGCGCTTCCGCGGCCAGGACCATCCCTGGTGAACAAAAGCCGCACTGAACACTGCCGGCTTTTTCAAAGCAAGCTTTGAGGACCTTGAATTTTTCTGTGTTTCTATATCCTTCAATCGTTACCAGGTCTTTCCCCTCGACCAAAATGACGGGCACCAAACAAGAATTAACCAGCTGGTTATTTAGCAGAACCGCACAAGCTCCACACTCACCTTCGCCGCAGCCTTCTTTGGTTCCCGTAAGCCCAAAATCTTCTCTGAGAACATCGACCAAGCGTTTAAGCGGATGGATATTTAAGTCAACTTTTTTTCCGTTAAGCTGAAAACATACCTTAGTCAGCATCTTGCATCAACTCCATTATATACTCCGGGGTGATCGGGATTTGCCGGACCGGTCGGCCGATGGCGTTTTGTACGGCCAGAGCCAAGGCCGGCGCGGCCCCGACCAGGGGTAATTCTCCCAGTCCCCGAGCCCCGTAAGGCCCGTCCGCATTAGGGTTTTGCAGGAGTTTGCTTTCAATTTTCGGGAAATCCAGGGCAGTCGGCAGGATATAATCCGTAAAACTGCACTGCTGGAGTCTTCCCGCTTTGCTGTTTAGGACTTCCAGAGATCCGTAGCCCAGGCCTTGGACTATGCCGCCCTCAATCTGTCCCTGTACAATTTTTGCGTCGATCGGAGTGCCGATATCGTAAACTGCCCAAATTCCCAAAACGGTAGGCTCAAACGTTACCGGATCAACCTCGACTTCAACCACATTTGCCCCCCAGGAGTATTCGGGATAAGCATTTCCCTGAAATTTCTGATTATCCCAATGCAAATGGCGGGGATATTCAAAAACCTGATTGATTTCGAATTCTGCTTCCGACCACCGGGCTTTCATTTTTAAAGCACACTCGTAGAGGAGTTTCCCGACAATCATAGTGGTGCGGGAAGCCACGGTGGGCCCGGAATCCGGGCATACAGCGGTATCGGGATATTCGTGCCGCACGGAAGTTATGGGGATTTCCAAGGCCTCGGCTACAATTTTACGCAAGGTCGTTAAGACTCCCTGCCCGATTTCCGTGCTGGAAACATAAATCTGGACCTGTCCATCCGGGTATTTTTTTAAACGGACTTCCGACTTTATGTCTTCTTCCCCATTTCCGGTAAAGCCACAGCCGTGAAAGAAGATGGAGCAGCCGACGCCATGCAGCTTTCCATTTTGGTTTTTCGTTAATTGACGCTTCGCTTTGTAATCTGAGATTCTGGCAATTTCCTCGGAAATTTCCATTAATTTTATCTCAGATTGCAACAGCCCGCCGGTGGAAGAGGTATCCCCTTTTTGTAAGAAGTATTTTCTTTTGAGT
>CAZKWP010000027.1:0-18886 GCA_964556555.1 uncultured Syntrophomonadaceae bacterium | reverse complement strand
CGCTGAGTGAAACCGGTTTTAAGCAGGCGGAGTTAGTGGCCCGCCGATTAAAAGCTCAGCCGCTGTCAGCGGTTTATGCCAGTGATTTATCCCGGGCTCGGCAGACTGCGGAGATTATTGCGGCTGGACACGGACTGACCGTCACTTCGGACCCGTCTTTGCGCGAGGTGAACTATGGTCTGTGGGAAGGATTAACCCTGGCCGAAATCAATACGCAATACCCCGGATTGCGGGACAAGTGGCTGGCGGATCCGGAAAACATGGCCGTACCCGGCGGAGAGAGTCTGGGTTCAGTTCGGGACCGCGCCATGGCGTTTATCGAGAAAATTCGGCAGCAACACCCTGACGAATATGTGGCGGCAGTTACCCATGGTGGTTTAATTGCCATGCTTTTACTTACTTACTTAAACGAGGATGTAAACTTTTTAAGGAAGTTTTTTGCCCGGAACACAAATGTCAGCCGGATCGATTTTGCGGGAACAGGAGCCAAGGTTGTATATTGGGGAGATGCCAGCCATTTAGATGATTTGGAATAAGCGCCTCTCTTTAATATCGTTCTTTTATAGTGATTACATTAGGTTTTAAGCATCAAAAAGCGCAGGTCGGCAGGCCACGCGAACAACTGGCTTTACTTAGCCGGTTTTCTTTCGTCTGGAGACAGATGGGGCAGTCTAAAACGGTTAGAGGTTAAACTTAAAACGGCTGGCGAAAGAAAACCATAATCATGAAATCATGTATACTTGCTCAGAACGATATTCCGTGTAGGAACCGGGCGGGTTCTTGTCGAATAAAATTATATTAACTAAATCATATTCAAAAGGAATGGTGATTATATGACTGCGATAAGCCTACGTTTAGCTGATCGGGCCAGCAGAATCAATGCTTCCCCCACCATGGCCATCGATGCTCTGGCTAAGAAAATGACCAGAGAGGGCCTTCCGGTAATTAGCTTTGGGGTAGGGGAACCGGATTTTGATACCCCAGAGAGCATTAAATTAGCCGCGATTCAAGCCTTGAAAGCCGGTTTTACCAAGTATACCCCAGTGGCCGGTATTGATGGACTGAAAGCGGCTATTATTGATAAATTAAAAACAGATAACGGCTTGGAGTACCAAACCAGTCAAATAGTCGTTTCTAATGGAGCGAAGCATTCATTGTATAACGCGATTCAGGTGCTTATTAATCCTGGTGATGAGGTTATCCTGCCTGCCCCCTACTGGGTTAGTTACGAAGAGATGATCAAACTGGCGGGAGGTACTGCCAGGGTTATTATGACCCAGGAAGATAATGACTTTAAACTGACCCCGACCGAGCTAACCGCGGCAATTAATCCCCAGACTCGCTTACTGATCTTAAACAGCCCCAGCAATCCGACCGGTTCGGTTTACAGTCGCCCCGAACTGGAGGCTTTAGGCGAGGTTTTAATAGAACATCAGCTGCCGGTAATAGCCGATGAAATATACGAAAAGTTACTGTACGATGCCCATGAACATGTGAGTTTGGCGGCCCTGCGGCCGGAACTTAAGGAATTAACCATTTTAATTAATGGTGTCTCCAAATCTTATTCCATGACCGGCTGGCGAATCGGTTATGCGGCTGCCCCGGATCCGGTGGCCAAAGCCATGGCCGATTTACAGAGCCATTCCACCTCTAATCCTAATTCCTTTGCCCAAATGGGGGCTGTGGAAGCTTTGCGCGGTTCGCAAATGCCGGTTGCGGAAATGGTACAAGAATTTAATCAGCGCCGTAATTACATCTTAGAGCGCCTGCAGGCGATTCCCCAAATCACCTGTTGTCGTCCGGGAGGAGCTTTTTACGTTTTTCCAAACATCTCCGCCGCTTTTGGCAAACGATATCAGGGGAAACTGATTGAAAACTCTACGGACTTAGCGCAAGTCATGTTAACTTACGGTCAAATAGCCGTAGTCCCGGGGATCGCCTTTGGAGCGGAAGGGTATCTGCGGCTGAGCTATGCCAACAGCTGGGAAAATATCCAAGAGGGATTAAACCGTTTTGCCAAAGTGTGGAACGAGTTGACTTAAATATAGGCTGAATGAAGGTTGAATACAGGTTAAATACAAGTTGACAGTTTGGTTTGGGCGGGGGTTGCGAAAGTTGTTTGCGAAAAGCCTGGAGCAGGAAAAACGACTTTTAATGTCGAATTAAAGCTGATACGCAAAACCGCATTTAACGCCGTGTCTAGCGGAGAAGAAACGATAAAGCAGGAAAAGATCTGTCACCAAAAGTTATTATAAAATCCTAAAAATGGCCCGACGAGGATAATAGTTTAAACCGGAGGTGATGATACACTTAAGGCTTATCCTTAAGACACAGGATAGGTAAAAGACCGAGCAGGGGATCGGATTTTTATCCTCAGGCAAATAAATTTTATAAAGATAACGGTTAATTAGCGAAGAATAAAAAGATAAGAAACAGCGGTAAAGTTAATTTTGTCTGATTAGCTTTACCGAATAGTTTTTTACCAAGAAGGAGGGAAAGATTTTGGATTTTGCATTTACTCCGGAACAAGAACTGCTCAAAAAGGCGGCTCGCGAAGTTGCCGAAGAAGTAGTACTGCCTATGGTGGAAGAAATGGAAACTACCCGCGAACTGCCGGAGGAGTTTTACCAGGTAATGGGGGAAGCTGGCTTTATGGGGATTCTGGTGCCGCAAGAATACGGCGGAAGTGATATGGGTACCTTGGCGGCCGTGCTGGTAGTCGAAGAAATTTCCCGCATTTCAGCAGCCCTGGGGACCTCTTTTCAAGTCCACTGCCTGGGGTATTTACCGGTAGTTCGCCTAGGATCCCCGCAGCTAAAGGAAAAGTATCTGCCAGGAATTGCTTCCGGCAAGTATATCGCGACCGGCTCCATCACGGAAGCCAGCGGCGGTTCTGAACCAACGAATATGAGTACCACGGCCAGACGGGATGGGGACAATTGGATAATCAACGGACGGAAGTGTTTTATCAGCAATAATAAAACTGCCAACTGTACCTGGCTAACCACGGTGACCAAGGAAGAACCAAAACGGGAGTTTACTACCTTTTTTGTGGACAAGTCGATGGAAGGTTACAAAAGCGGCCGGATAGAAAACAAAATGGGTTTCCATGGCTTGGATAATGGGGACATCATCTTCCAAGACTGTGTAGTGCCGAACGAGAATATCATCCTGAGCGAGGGTCGCGGAATCACCGTAGCCATGACTTCGATTGGCCGGATGGGCCGGATGGGCATGGGGGCGGTAGGGCTGGGCGTAATCAAGGCTTCCCTGGATGCGGCAGTAAAGTTTGCCAATGAACGGGTGCTTTACGGCAAACCGATTGCCGAATTACAGGCGATTCAATTCAAGTTAGCCGAAATTGCCTCGCTATTGGAAACCAGCCGGCTGCTGCTTTACCGGGCCGCATGGCTTACAGACCAGAATCTTCCCGATATCGAACTAGCTCCTTATGTGGCAATGGCGAAGAATTACGCAACGCAATCAGCTATGAAGGCGTCAGATTTAGCTATGGAAATCCTGGGCGGTTATGGAGTGGTGGAAGACTACCATGTTGAACGTTACCTGCGGGATGCCCGCATGATCTGGGCCGCGGCCGGCACCGCGGATGTTATGCAGCTAACCGTAGCCAGAGCTGCTATAAATGGCAAGTGGTAATCGCCCCTCTAATTTTGTCAAGGATGAAAACCGAAGTAGTTGACTGGAGATTTAGTAGAGTGAGAGGGGGTTGACCCATTGCGGCCGTTACGGATTGCAGTTTGTGTAAAACCGGTGCCAGACCCGAAACAGAGTGCGAATTTGCAGATTGATCCGGTCAGTAAAACCTTGGTGCGGAAGGGGATTTCTTTGGTAATTAATCCCCTGGATCGACATGCTTTAGAGGCCGGAATTAAATTAAAGGAAAGCGCTGGCGGCCAGGTTACGGTATTCTCCATGGCCCCGCCGGCAGCGGAACAGACCCTCACGGAAACCTTGGCGATGGGAGCGGACGAAGCAGTTCTGCTTTCAGATCTGAAATTCGCTGGGGGTGACACCCTGGCTACCGCCCGGGTAATCCACGCTGGACTCAAAAAAGTGGGGGATTGGGACTTAATCCTCTGCGGAGCCGAGAGTTTTGACGGCGGCACTGCTCAGGTGGGGCCCCAAGTGGCGGTGTTCCAGGACATTCCTTGGGTAAGTCGGATTCATCACCTGGAGCGGGAAGATGATTCGCATCTTTTGGTCACGATCGAGGATGAGGCGGAACAACGGGACCTCTGCGTGCAGATGCCGGTGCTCCTTACGGTTGATTCCGCTGTTAACCAGCCGCGGAGATTATCCTTGCTGGGAATTCTGGCTGCGCGCAAAAGAAAGATAACAGTTTTTAACTTCAACGATTTAGACCTGGATGCCAACCAAATTGGCTTAGATGGTTCGCCCACGCAGACCCAGGACTATTTTACGGTTGAATCAAGCAAACAGGTAGAAATGCTTACGGGCAATCCCCAGCAAATAGTCGCTGATTTAATCAACAAACTGGATCTGGGCTGAAAGGGGGCGGCGATTTGAAACAGTTATGGATTTTTGCGGAACACCAAGCCGGTCAGTGGATGAGTGTTACCCGGGAGCTTTTGACTGCGGGGAGAAACCTGGCGGATCAACTGAACGGAGAATTATGCGCCATCTTATTTGGCGAGGATTTGGAAGAATCCATTCAGTCTTTGAATAGCTTCGGAGTAGACAGGGTGTTCCTGGTTCAACCGAAAGGTTTTGGTTATTATCATCCGCTGGTTTACACGGAAACGATAGTGGCCATGGTAAATGACCTGGGCTGCCCGGAAATGATCTTATTCGGCGCTACTTATCTGGGCCGGGACCTGGCCCCGGCCGTGGCCGCCCGACTGGCAACCGGCTGCGCGGCGGATTGCTGTGATTTAAAACTGGACGAGCAAGGCAACCTGATGCAGATCGTTCCCGGGTTAGGCGGCACCATTTTTGGCACCATTGTTACGCCGCATAACCGGCCGCAAGTGGCGACGGTGAAGCCGGGAATGCTGGAAGGGGAATTACCCCCGTTGGCTGGCGATAAAAAGTTAGAGGTTACAGCGGTTCAAGCGAGCATCCCCGAAAACTGCCAGACGGTTCAGCTACGGGAGGTACGCCGGAAACCAGCGGTGGAAGCTAAGCTGGAAGCCGCAACCCGGGTGGTTGCCGGCGGGGCCGGCGTGGGCAGCGCAGAAGGCTGGGTCGTAATCGAGGAGCTGGCGGAGGCCTTGGGAGCGGCAGTTGGCGCTACGCGTCCCGCGGTTGATGAAGGATGGGCTGAGCATGATCAAATGATTGGTCATAGCGGAAAAACGGTTCGACCAGAAATCTATATCGGGATCGGTATTTCCGGGGATATGATGCACACGATCGGGATCAAGGGCAATGGGGTGGCGGTCGCGATTAATCAAGACCCCAAAGCCGCTATCTTTAAACAGGTAGACTACGGCATCGTGGCTGATTACCGCACCATCGTGCCATTACTTACCCAGGCCTTAAAGAAAGAATAAGGCTTAGGGGCTCATTTTTTCGAGTTGGTCATACAGGAGCAACCTTGTAAGCAATCACTAAAAATGAGACTGGAAAATCAGTTAAATAAGCGAGTAAGAGCCTTTGCCCGAGCGCGGGAAAGGCTCTTTAATTTACCTGCAGATTTGTAAATGTCTGAAACTAAACCGGCATATTCGAGTGTTTTTTCCAGGGCAGGGCTTCTTTTTTCTTAACCAGGCTTTCCAGGGCTTTAATCAATACTTTGCGGGTGCTCTTGGGTTCGCAGATTATATCGACCAGTCCCTTACCCGCGGCCACATAAGGATTATTAAAGAGCATCTCATATTCGTTGATTTTTTGTTGGCGCAGTTCTTCCGGTTCGGGTGCGGCGGCAATCGCTTTGCGGTGAATGATATTGGCGGCTCCTTCCGCTCCCATAACAGCAATCTGTGCCGTAGGCCAGGCAATTGCTTGGTCGGCGGCAAGGTCTTTGCCGCACATAGCCATATAAGCCCCCCCGTAGGCTTTGCGGATAATGACCGTTAGTTTAGGCACAGTGGCTTCCGAATAAGCGTATAACATTTTGGCCCCGTGGCGAATGATACCAGTAAACTCCTGCCCCTTGCCGGGTAAAAAGCCAGGGGTGTCGGTAAAAGTTACCAATGGAATGTTAAAGGCATCACAGAAACGGATAAAGCGGCTGGATTTGTCCGAGGCGTTCACGTCGAGACAGCCCGACATGGAAATGGGCTGATTGGCGATTATGCCAACCGCCCGGCCGTTTAGGCGGGCAAAAATGGTTAAGATATTCGGCGCGTAAAGCGGCTGCACCTCAAACAGTTCCCCATTATCCACTATCAGTTTGATTAAATGCTTCATATTGTAAACCCTGCTGGGGGAATCTGGGACGATGCTGTTTAACTTTTCTTCCCCGCGGTCAATTGGGTCCTGGCAAGCTTTAATCGGGGTAGTTTCCTGGTTGTTCGAAGGCAGATAAGATAGGAGATTGCGGATTTGGTTTAAGCAGTCCGCATCGTTTTCGCAGATAAAATGCGCATTGCCTGAGGTTTTATTATGGGTCACGGCACCACCCAGTTCTTCCGGGCTGATTACTTCTCCAGTCGCTGCTTTGATTACCTCTGGACCGGTGATAAACATCTGTCCGACTCCCTTAACCATAAAAATAAAGTCCATGATGGCCGGCGAATAAACGGCGCCCCCGGCGGTAGGCCCCATAATGGCGGTGATTTGCGGGATCACCCCAGAATAACGGGAGTTGCGCAGAAACATTTTGCCGTAACCGCTCAACGAATTAATCCCTTCTTGGATTCGGGCACCCCCGGAATCATTCAGACCAATAAACGGCGCGCCAACCATGGCCGCCAGATCCATCACTTTGCATATTTTTTCCGCTTGGGCTAAGCCCATGGCTCCACCAACGGAGGTGAAATCCTGGGCAAAGACATATACTTGCCGGCCGTTAACCTCGCCATAGCCCGTGATCACCCCGTCTGCCGGGACTTCTACTTGTTCCATTCCAAAATAAGTACAGGAGTGGGTAACAAATTTATCGGTTTCCTGAAAGGTACCCGGATCAAAAAGCAGTTCGATCCTTTCGCGAGCGGAAAGTTTACCCAGGCGGTGCTGTTTTTCGATCTGGGCGGTACCGCCCATCTGCTCAACCTGGGATTCCTTTTGAATAAAGAGTTCAATCTTTTCCTGCGTAGTAGCCATTTCTGCCTGACCCCTTTCCCGTTACCCGTCATTGCGGGCGGCTAATCTGCGGTATTTTTCGTCGGTAAGCATCATATCATGGGTTTATTCGACGCTGGATTAAAACTATCCTGCTTGGCGAAAGATTAAACCTCCAAGTTTAAAGTCAGACCTGAAATACCGGTCACAATCTGTTGTTCTGTTGTTCAGTGGGGCGGCAGCGGAATGTTTCTATTGGCGCCGTACTTGTTGCGGACGGTTGATTGAGATATCCTCTAAAACAAAAAACACCAAGAAAGCAAGCCCTTAAGGGGTGAGCTCCCGGTGCTTATCCTTTATTTTCTAACGATCCCCATACTTTACCAACACTAAGATTATCCCATTGAAGACTGAGACCCAGATGCTTTCCCAGGTTTCCCCGTTGCTTGATTGGTCCGGCTGCTTTTAGGGTCAAAAGTTAGATGGCTACAGAACCAAAGGCGGATTGTTTTTCTGAGTCATTCTGCCGGGAATCGAAACAGTTTTCAACGTGCTGCCAGTATTTATGTTGTCGTTTGATTTCCTCTTCGCTAAGCTGTTTAATAACCCGAGCCGGAATACCGGCGACTAATGACCTTGGCGGGATTTGCATATTCGAATAGATGAGGCTGCCCGATTTAATTATGCTCTCTGCCCCAATTCGGGCGCCTTCCATGATTATAGATCGGTCACCGATCACCACACCATCTTGAATGGTACAACCAGTCAGTCGGGTATCGTATCCGATACTGACTCGATTGCCGATCGCAACCCCATAGGAAAATTTTGTTTCGATTAAACAGTCTTCCTGGACATTAGTTAAGTTACCTATCGTGATTTTTTCCAGATCTCCACGTAAAACGGAATTATGGCCGATACTGGAATGTGCGTTGATCGTTACTTTGCCAATAATTATAGCGGTGGGAGCAGTCCAGGCTTCACCGTCAATTTTTAGGTAGTGCATTTTATCGGGCAATTGTGTAAGCATTATAGACGGGACCCCTTTCCGGCAGGATTCAAAATGATTATTAAGTTATCGTAAGGATTTGTGTTAAGGATTTATTAAGAGATTGTTGAAAGTTTATTAATTTATTCGACGGAATTTGGTTAAATCCTGCAGATAAACATTAAACCCGACACTTTTTTATTGAAAAAAACAGCCGAAAACCGCCGGTTTTTCAACGGCGGTTTTTAATGTAATTATGTACTAAATTTTAAGGCTTTAAGTTTCAGATTTGTAGGAATGTAATTATTATCCCGGTTTCCTTTGCGGGGTGGAGTAGCCTTAGTTGTCGTACGTAATTGCGGGTGTTTAAGCGCAACTGGTTTTTAAAGGACAGTTCAAGCTAAAGGTTCAGGCTGAATTTTGGCTTGCTTAATCTATATTTAATCTAATGCCGCTATCCCGGGCAAGATCCGACCTTCGAGGAATTCCAGGGACGCCCCGCCGCCTGTAGAAACATGGGTGAAACTGTCTAGACAGTCTTGTACGGCATTGGCCGTATCTCCACCGCCAATAACCGTGGTTCCCGGGTTTTGGGCAATCGCCTGGCGAATGGCAAAGGTACCCTGGGCAAAGTCTGGGGTTTCAAAAGCTCCCAACGGTCCATTCCAAAAGATGGTGTTCGCGCAGCCAATGATTTCGGCAAAGAGCGCAATCGTATCCGGACCAATGTCCAGGCCCATTTGCGCGGCTGGTATATTTTGGACCGGCACCGTTTGTTTCGGTACTCCCGGGGCTAAGGTTTCCGCAACAACTACGTCAGTTGGCAGTTTAATTTTTGCGCCGGCTTTTTGCAGCAATTCGCGGGCATAGGCCAACTTTTCCGCTTCCACAAGCGATTTGCCGATTTCAACCCCTTGGGCCTTCAGGAAGGTAAAAGCCATACCTCCGCCAATCAGCAGCGAATCCGCTTTATCAATCAAGTTATTGATTACGCCGATCTTATCGCTGACCTTTGCTCCGCCCAGGATAACCACAAACGGATGCTGCGGATTGGTGGCCAGCTGGCCCAGAGCCGAAACTTCTTTTTCCATAAGGAAGCCGGCGGCACTCGGCAGCAGTTTGGCAACGGCGTGAGTCGAAGCATGAGCGCGATGGGCCGCACTGAAAGCGTCATTCACGTAACATTCAGCTAAACTGGCCAGCTTTTGGGCAAAGGCTTGATCGTCATCTTCTTCTTCCGGGTAAAAACGGAGATTTTCCAGCAGTAAAATACCGCCTTCGGGGAGTGCAGCCGTAGCTGCTTCCACTTCGGGTCCGATGCAGTCCTGTATGTAAATAACCGTTTGATTGAGCAATTCTTTTAATCTTTCGGCGACCGGCCCCAACCGCATTTTCTCGTTTACTTTGCCGTTAGGCCGGCCCAGATGACTCATCAGAATAACCCGGGCGTTTTGTTCTAGAAGATAACGGATCGTGGGCAATGCCGTCACAATGCGGTAGTCATCGCTGATTTTTCCAGCTTCCAGGGGTATATTAAAGTCTACCCGTACCAAGACCTTTTTGCCTTTTACGTCAAGATCTTGAAGTTTTCTCATTGACCGGAGCACTCCTTCCAACCTAGCTTATTAAAGGATAATACCTTTTCTATATTAACAGAAATCTTCCGGGTGGTGAAGCAAAATAATTACTGCAATTAAAAGGAATCAGATGCCTCGGCCCGCCCGGTTTCAGGATGAGCATCGCCGGGTATTAATGGACGGCGAATGTACAAACTAATTATATTATTAGCAATAAAACCGTAATTAAAGCCGTGATTGACCATGATTGAATTGTGTTTAAGCGCGTAGCGTTATAGACCCGTGCTCGTAATCAAAGCGGCATTAATTCGTTGGTTTTAATCTTCACCGCCCGCTGGTTTTTCAGGGACTTGTTTTTCAAAACCCTGGTCCGAAGGGTTATAGTACCGGCGGCCCTTTAGGGAATCCGGTAAATATTGCTGTTTAACGTAGTGGCCGGGATAGTCGTGCGGATACCGGTAACCTTTGCCGTTGCCCAGCTGTTGCGCTCCCCGGTAGCTGGCATCCCGCAGGTGGATGGGGACGAGGCCGGTGGGTTGGTTCTTTACATCGGCCAAGGCTTGCTCGATCGCTAAATAGGCACTGTTGCTTTTTGGAGCCAGACTGAGATAAATGGTTGCTTCCGCCAGAGGGATTCTACCTTCCGGCATCCCGATCCACTCAAAGGCATTGGCCGCAGCCTGTGCGATCAGCATCGCTTGCGGATCAGCCAGCCCGATATCTTCAGAAGCCAGGATGATCAGGCGCCGGATTATAAAGCGGGGATCCTCGCCGCTCTGCAACATTAAGGCTAGCCAGTAAATGGCGGCGTTTGGGTCAGAACCCCGCACGCTTTTAATAAAGGCAGAGATGACATCGTAGTGCTGATCGCCGCTGCGGTCGTAGCGTAAAAGCCGCTGCTGGATCGCATCCTCCGCCATGGCCGGTGTAATGGTGCGGACTCCCTGCTCCGGAGCTGTGGTCATAACTGCAAATTCTAAAGCGGACAGGGCAGTCCGAATATCGCCGTTGGCAGTCGTAGCCAAGTGGTCTAAGGCATCTTCCGTTAAATCAACCGAATACTGGCCCAGACCTCGTTCTGTGTCTTGCAGAGCGCGCTGCAGAGCCAATTTTATTTCGGGAGTGGTCAGCTGCCGCAGCCTAAAAATTCGGGAGCGGGAGAGCAAAGCGGAATTAACTTCGAAATAAGGGTTTTCGGTAGTAGCCCCGATAAGGATAACGATGCCTTCTTCTACGGCCGGCAACAGAACATCCTGTTGATTTTTGTTCAGGTGGTGGATTTCATCGATAAACAGGATTGATTTTTTGCCGTAATAAAGCCGCTGATCCCGCGCCTGCTGGATTATTTGCCGCAGGTCTTTGACTCCGGAGGTAACAGAGTTCAGCTTCACGAATTCGGCTTGGGAGCGCCGGGAGATTACCTCAGCCAGACTGGTTTTGCCGCTTCCCGGCGGACCATAGAGGATGATGGAGGAGAGGTTGTCGGTTTCGATAGCCTTTCGCAGCAGTTTGCCGGGACCGAGGATCTCCTCCTGGCCAATAAATTCGTCCAGGTTTTGCGGACGCATCCGGGCCGCGAGCGGCGCAGCTGGGTCATAGTTATTACTCACTGCGGCGTAGTCAAACAAGTTAGGCATGTTATCCCTCCTTCAGGGGCGGATAGCACAGTATTGATTTTATAAATTGTTTATTTTAAAAGGTTATGAGGTTATATTATACTAAACAGGGGCAGCCTGCAAAGGGAGGAAAGGTTATGCAAAAAAGAGTCTACCTGGATCACAGTGCCACCACGCCAGTCAGACCCGAGGTGCGGGAACTGATGAATAAATATTTTACCGAGCAGTTTGGCAACCCTTCCAGTTTGCACCAGTTTGGCCAGGCAGCCCGGCAAGGGATCAATTGGGGACGGGAAATACTAGCTGGAATCCTGGGGGCCAACCCGGGCGAAATATATTTTACCAGCGGAGGAACCGAGGCCGATAATCTGGCGATTTTGGGGACCGCGTTCGCTAATCGGCACCGGGGCCGCCACGTGATAACTTCCAGGATTGAGCACCACGCAGTGCTTGATTCATGTAGATATTTGGAAAAACAAGGTTTTCGGGTAACTTATTTGCCAGTCGATGACCAGGGCCAGATTCAGCTGGACGAATTAGACAAAGCCCTGGATTCTGAAACGATCTTGATTTCGATTATGCACGCCAATAACGAGATTGGCACGATTCAGCCGATTGTCGAAATCGGCCGGCGGGCCAAGGAACGGGGAATTCCATTCCATACCGATGCGGTCCAGTCGCTTGGCAAGGTACCGGCGGACGTAAATCAGCTGGGTGTTTGTCTGCTGTCCGCTTCGGCGCATAAAATTTACGGACCTAAGGGGACCGGGCTGCTTTACGTTCGGGAAGGAATCCAAGTCAACCCCCTTTGGCACGGGGGGAGCCAGGAACAAAAAGTTAGGCCGGGTACAGAAAACGTGGCCGGGATTGTTGGTTTTGCCCGGGCGGTGGAACTGGCTGTCGCGGAAATGTCGGCGTTAAGCGCCCGGTTAAACACGCTGCGGGATCACTTCTGGACGCAGCTGAAAGCCCAGCTCCCGGCGGTGAAACTAAACGGACACCCGACCCAGCGGGTACCGGGGCATTTGAATATCAGCTTCCCCGGTTTAGAGGGGCAGGCTTTATTAACTGCTTTAGATAAGGAAGGGATTGCGGCTTCCAGTGGTTCGGCCTGTTCGGCTAAGGATACGGAACCTTCCCACGTCCTGCTGGCAATTGGCCTAAACCCGGAGCAAGTGCAGGGTTCGATTCGGATGACCCTGGGACGGGACAATACCGAAGCTGATTTGGCCTATGTCCTGGCTAAACTGTCGGACCTGACCGCCGACTTTGGCGGGCTTAGCTGTTCCTGTACGAAAGGATAAATCACCAGCACCGCGATTGGCTGTAGGGCTACGGCTAAGCCGCAGCTGTTTCGGGGGAGAGGAATACTTATTACCGTATTACACAATTTTACCCCGCCCCTTAGCTGTTTCGGTGTGAGAGGATAACTCATGCTGGCAAGAGGGGTGAGCACAGGGCGCTGGCCAAAAACGGCGTGTCTGAAGATTCCTTTTCAGGAGGATAACCTTATTTCTAAAGGGGTGGAGCAATTGACTACCGTAGCCGTGGCTATGAGTGGGGGAGTCGATAGTTCGGCAGCCGCCTGCCTGCTTAAGCAGGCGGGTCATAAAATATTTGGGATAACCATGCTTTTATGGGATAAAGATTTGGCCAGGGAAAAATTAAGCCCCGAAACTCCCGGGAGAATAAAACTCCATACCGTTAAAGAAGATCCTGCCGCTAAGGATTTGAAAAAAAAAGAAAGCAAAAGCGATGGTGCTGTTCTCCTGGAGGAAACGGCAGCGGCAGCGTTGCCAGCGGCCGGCAGCAGCGGAGCCGGGCGGGCGGCGCTGGAGGCGCGCCAAGTGGCGGATCGACTTGGTTTCCCGCATTATACCCTGGATTTACGCCCGGCTTTTCAAGAGCTGGTGATTCAAAATTTTGTCCAGGAGTACTTACAGGGGAGGACTCCGAATCCCTGTATTGTCTGTAATCGGTACGTTAAATTTGGCTGGTTGCTGGCGCAGGCGCGCGCTTTAGGCGCTGATTATCTGGCAACCGGTCACTATGCCCGAATTCAGCGGGACGAAAAAAGTCAACGGTTTGTGATCCTTAAAGGGGTCGATCCCCGGAAAGATCAAAGCTATTTCTTATATAGATTGACTCAGGAACAACTGAGCCAGGTGCTTTTCCCGCTGGGTCTCTTTCAAAAAGATAAAATTCGAAATATCGTCCGCGATTTAGGGCTTAATAACGCTGACCAGCCAGAGAGCCAGGAGATCTGTTTTATTGAAAACAATGACTACCGGGACTTTTTACGGAAACGCGTCCCTTTAGGGATAAAACCGGGTCCTTTTTTGGACCAGCAGGGAGAGGTCCTGGGTCAGCATCAGGGATTGCCTTTTTACACCGTAGGCCAGCGCAAGGGGCTTGGCCTGGCTCTTGGCCAACCGATGTATGTTGTGCGGATTGACCCGGAGCGTAACGCGGTGATTCTGGGAACGGATGAGCAGCTTTTAAGCCAACAGGTTTGGACGGAAAATAATAATTTTTTTCCTTTTGCGGATCTGGAGAAGCCAACCGGTGTAACGGCCAAGATTCGCTCAACCGCTAAGCCGGCCGCAGCCACGATTATTCCGGCTTCCGGTCAGCAGGTCGTGGTGGAGTTTGCGGAGCCGCAGCGGGCAGTGACTCCTGGCCAAGCCATTGTCTACTACCAGGGAGAATCAGTAGTCGGCGGCGGTACGATTATTCGGGCGGAATAAAGCTTTCGGAAGCAGACGTGAATTGTTTATTATTTTCGGGGAAATAATAGGGGTGTAGCTGCATTATAAGGGGAGACTCTCTATGTTTAAAGGCCGTGATTTAATTGGTTTGTCAGTCGTCGACTCAGCAACCGGCAAGGATTGTGGAGCCATCGACGACCTCGTCTTGGATCTGGAACAGGGAAAGGTTACCGCCCTGTTGGTCAAGTCGGTGGGCTGGCTGACTTCTTCTAAGGTAGTGCCGTTGGCGTTGGTGCAGAAAATGGGAAACGACGTCGTTCTAATTGACGAAGAAGTTAAAGCAGTGCTTAATGACGATGGGTGTGGAATCAAATCTTTAAAGGGGTGCAGTGTTATTAGTTCCGAAGGAAAAGACTTAGGCACGGTCGAGGACTTGATTATGGAGATTCCGGAAGGCAGAGTTCTCGGCTGGGAAATTTCAGATGGTTTGGTACAGGATTTGGTAGAAGGCCGAAGAGTACTCCCAGTAGGGTCGGTTATTACTTGCGGCTTGGATCGTTTCATTGTTCAGGAAGGGAGCTGGTAGGGATGAGGTGCCCGGTATGCAACGGGATTCAGACCGGTAAGATTGGCAGCGATTCGTATTATTGCTGGAATTGTTTTGTGGAATTCAGTATGAACCAGGATGGCTTCGAGATTTATGAGGTGGCAGAAGACGGGAGCTTAATGGCTTATGATTCGCCGATGGAGCAAGCCTACTCCCTGTAGACATTTTTTAAGGGGGTGAGACAGTTTTGAAGAGCCGTTTCTGGAATGGTCTAATCGCGGGGAGTGTCATCGGGGCGATGCTGGCTTGGTTTGTTACCCCGGAGATGAAACCCGATAATACCCGGCGGATGATGATGGGGCAATCCCGGAAAATGAACAACCGCGCCCGCGGGCTTATGCGCCGAATGCGCGATGGCATGAGTGACATGATGGATGATTAAAACAGCCGGCAGTCCCGACGTTTAGGAGGTTCTTTGGACTTATCCCGACAAGGGGTTGGATGAGAGCTTGGTGAGCTCGGGACGTTATGGCTTTCTGGAACCGCTGACACGTATCTTTTTAGATGCGTGTTTTTTTACTTTTCGGATATCCTAATAGGATGAGAGGAGGAATGCTCGTGCAAATTCCAGCCAAGTATCTGCGGGCAAGAGTAATCGGCTTTGCGATTTTATTAATCGCCGGACTGTTCCTTCTCTACTGGGTGCGGGAGGTTTTGATCCCTTTTTTTTGGGCCGCTCTTTTGGCTTATCTCCTGGTACGGCCAGTCCGTTATTTAGAAGAACGGAGATTTTCCCGGTCTAAAGCCATCCTGCTGATTTATCTTTTGGTGGCGGGGACTTTCCTGCTGGTGCTGGCGTTATTAATCCCGGCCATTTTGCGGGAGTTGGCTGAGTTCGCGGAAGCAATCCCTCAGTACGTGGGATTTTACCAGGGTTGGTTACAAAAGATTCAGTACGGGTACCAATGCTCCATCCTGCCCGATGCGGTTCGGCAAGCGGTGGATCAGGCGCTGGGCCGGACTGAGGAACGCGCGGTAACTGCGATCAGTGATTTTTTGGAAGATCTGATTCGCGGGTATAGTACCCTGGCTGTTTTAATCATTTCCCCCATTCTTTCATTTTATATCCTTAAAGATATCGAATTAATCAAACGGCGTTTTTCCGCTTTCCTGCCTGCGCAGTGGCGCGGAGATGTCCTGGCTGTTTTAATGGAAATTGATGCGGTTTTACTCGGTTTTATCCG
Organism: uncultured Syntrophomonadaceae bacterium; assembly: GCA_964556555.1. Lineage (GTDB taxonomy): Bacteria > Bacillota > Ch66 > Ch66 > Ch109 > CAYXHK01. The sequence goes on along the minus strand of CAZKWP010000027.1, from coordinate 3,003 downwards.
GGGCAACGTATTCGTATGTCTGATTGTGGGGACTCTGACCGCGTTGATTCTAGGCGTCATTGGGGTCAACTTCGCTTTGTTGCTAGGGATTATTGCCGGCATTGCTGAACTAATCCCCTACTTTGGTCCCTTTCTGGCCGCGCTGCCGGCGATCGGGATTGCTTTGCTGGAATCTCCTCGGCTGGCCATCTACACCCTGATTACCCTGCTGGTGGTGCAGCAGCTGGAAGGGAGCGTGATTGCCCCGAAGATTATCGGTGACAACGTTGGTTTGCATCCGCTGGTGGTAGTCTTTGCCCTGTTTGCCGGGGGGAAGCTTTGGGGGATGATGGGACTGCTCATAGCGGTACCGCTGGCAGCCATCTTTAGGGTAGTGCTTAACTACGCCTATTTAAAGTGTCTGGAGGATTGAAGAGGCTGATCGTTTTCCCCAATTTTTCGCAGAAACAGCGCGGATTCGCCTCGCGTTGACAAAGCCCGGGGCCTTGTTTATAATGCAAATATCGGTTGGTATTGGAAAATCAACCTGGATTGACCTCTAAGATTGAGGAGGATTTGCTTTGCTGTCGGGAAATGAAGTGCGTAAATTATTCCTGGATTATTTTCAGAGCAAGGGACACACACCCGTGCCCAGCTCTTCTTTGGTGCCCCATAATGACCCGACCCTGCTGTTTAACAACGCGGGGATGAATCAGTTTAAAGACGTGTTTCTCGGTTTGGACCAGCGTCCCTACCGGCGCGCCACCAGCTCTCAGAAATGTGTGCGGGCGGGCGGGAAACACAATGACCTGGATACGGTAGGGAGAACCGCTCGCCACCACACCTTTTTTGAAATGCTTGGCAATTTTTCTTTTGGGGATTATTTTAAGCGTGAAGCGATTACCTATGCCTGGGAGTTTTTAACGGAGATTGTGCGGCTTCCCAAGGAGCGCCTATGGGCGACCGTCTATCTGGACGATGATGAGGCTTTTGCGCTCTGGCAGGAAATCGCCGGCCTGCCGGCCGAAAGGATTGTCCGGCTAGGGGAAAAGGATAACTTTTGGTCCATGGGGGATACCGGGCCTTGCGGGCCCTGCAGCGAAATAATTATAGACCGCGGAGAGTCTTATCGCTGCGCAGCCCCGCAGTGTGCTTTAGGCGTCTGCGACTGCGACCGCTGGCTGGAGTTATGGAACCTGGTCTTTATGCAGTTTAATCGTAATGCTGCGGGAGAGATGACTCCGCTGCCTCGTCCGAGCATTGATACCGGTATGGGGCTGGAACGGATTACTTCCGTTCTCCAAGGCGTAGACAGCAATTTTGATACCGATTTGTTACGCCGGCTGATCAGCATGGTGGAAGAGATGACCGGCCAGAAATATTATCAGGACCAACGCGGCTTTCCGTTTAGGGTTATTGCCGATCATGCCCGGGCCTGTACTTTTTTAATCAGTGATGGGGTTTTGCCCAGCAATGAAGGACGGGGTTATGTACTGCGCCGGATTTTGCGCCGCGCCGTGCGTTTTGGTAAAGTACTCGGTTTAAATAATCCTTTCTTATATAAAATGGTTTCCGTGGTTGGCGAATTAATGGCTTCCGCCTATCCGGAACTGCTCGAAAGACAGGAATACGTGCAGAAAGTGATCCGGGTAGAAGAAGAACGCTTCCACGAAACCCTGCACGATGGGCTGCGCGTAGTTGGAGAGATAATCAAAAAAGTCATTGAAGACAAACGGACGGAAATCTCGGGTGATGAAGCCTTTCTGCTCTATGACACTTTCGGTTTTCCGTTAGATCTTACCGAAGACATTGCGGAGGAAAATGCCCTGGGCTTGGATAAGGAAGGCTTCCAGTCCGCGATGGAAGCGCAGCGGGAGAGGGCCAGGAAGGCCCGGCAAGAGGTTAAGGTCTGGGATGAAGCAATAAGTTTGACCACCGCTTTCGAAGGACTTGAACCAACCCGGTTTTTAGGGTGGGAGTCTGCGAAAGCGGAGGCTCAGGTACTCGCATTGGTCCGGGAAGGACAGCGGGCAGCGGTTGTTGGCAGCCCAGACGAGGTTTTGGTATTGCTCGATCAAACTCCTTTTTATGCGGAGAGCGGCGGCCAAATTGGGGACCAGGGATATTTGAGCCGGGAGGAAACCAAAGTAAGGGTGCTGGATACCACGAAACTCCCGGATGGAAAGTTTATTCACCTGGCTAGAGTCGAGCAGGGATCGCTCAAAGAAGGCGATATGGTATTTGCTGAGGTAGATGCAGAGCGGCGGGGGGCCATTGCCCGGAATCATTCCGCCACCCACCTATTGCACCGCGCCTTAAAAGAGGTGCTCGGTGATCACGTTAATCAGGCCGGTTCTTTGGTGGAACCGGGGCGGTTCCGTTTTGATTTTTCCCATTTCTCGGCCATGACCCCAGAAGAGGTTCAGGATGTGGAGGAACGGGTAAATCAGCAGATCTGGCGGGATCTGGACGTTGACGCCCAGGAGACTTCTCTGGCTGAGGCCCGGGAACTGGGAGCCATGGCCTTATTTGGAGAAAAATATGGGGAAACCGTCCGGGTGGTCCAGATGGGCGATTACAGCTTAGAACTTTGCGGCGGAACCCATGTGACCCACACCGGATCGATTGGGATTTTAAAGGTGGTCAGTGAATCCGCTGTTGGAGCCGGCTCACGGCGAATTGAAGCGGTTACCGGTCCCGGGGCTTACCGTTACTTAAACGAACGGAATCAAGTCCTGTCGGATACAGCTATGGTGCTTAAGGCCCCGCCAACCGAGGTGGCGCAGCGCGTAGAGGCGCTGCAGCAGGCGCTGCGGGAGCGGGAAAAAGAAATTGGCAGTTTGCAGGGACGTTTGGCCCGTTACGAAGTGGAAGATTTACTGGAGCGGGTACAGCAGGTGCAAGGGATAAAAGTATTGGCAACGCCGGTCGCAGCTGGCGACGCGGAATCCTTGCGTTCTATGGGCGATTTGATTCGCGATAAATTAGGCTCCGGAGTAGTCATCTTAGGGACCGTTTGGCCGG
>CAZKWP010000026.1:0-19242 GCA_964556555.1 uncultured Syntrophomonadaceae bacterium | reverse complement strand
GTTTCCCATGGAATTGGGATCAGTAGCAGATATTATTCAACGGGGCGGAACCGTTCTGCGCACGTCCCGCAGCCCCGAATTTATGACCCCGGAAGGCAGGGGAGTCGCGATACAAAATTTGCGTTACCGGCAAATCGACGGCTTAGTGATTCTCGGAGGAGACGGTTCTTTTCGCGGGGCTTTGGAACTGGCTCAAGCCGGTATCCCGGTTGTTGGTGTGCCGTCTAGTATTGATAACGATATTCCTTGTACTGAGTACGCCATCGGCTTTGATACCGCCGTAAATACGGCATTGGACGCCATCAATAAAATTAGGGATACTGCCACCTCCCATGAACGAATCTTTATAATTGAGGTAATGGGACACAGCACCGGTTATATCGCGCTGGAAGCGGGTTTGGCCGGGGGGGCGGAATCGATCCTCCTGCCGGAGATACCCTACGATTTAGAGGATATTGTGAAGAAACTGCGGCGAGGTCAGTCCCGCGGCAAGCTGCACAGCATCCTGGTAATAGCGGAAGGTGCGGCAAACGCCATTGAGTTAGGCAAGCAGCTTAAGGAATTAACGAAGGCGGATATCCGGGTGACTATTTTAGGCCATATTCAGCGGGGCGGTTCCCCGACGGCGACGGATCGGGTAATGGCCAGCCGTATGTGCGCGCATGCGGTGGATTTACTGCTCCAAGGAGAAACCCGCCGGATGGTGGGAATAGAAGCGGGTAGGCTTACCAGCTGGGACTTGGAAGTGATTCACCAAAGCAGAAAGGCCTTGGATGAGGAGACAATCGAACTTGCGAATATCTTATCCATTTAAGTTAAGCGATGTAACCGTTAAACGTTCTGTCAAGCGAGAGACTTTTTTAAACCACAACCTGCTCACGAGATTCTAAGGAAACAAAGCTTCTTTTTCAGGGTTATACTTCCTTTTATTACAAGGAGGGGTTAAATGCGGCGCTCGAAGATCGTGTGTACAATTGGCCCAGCCAGTCAATCCGTGGAAACGCTCAGAGAATTGATTCTGGCCGGCATGGATGTGGCTCGGTTAAATTTTTCTCATGGGACGCATGACGAACATCTGGCCCGGATTGAGGCGATTCGGCAAGCTTCCCGGCTATCCCAAAAAAGAGTGGCAATCATGCTGGATACGAAAGGGCCGGAGATTCGGACCGGGAATTTGGCCGCCGAAACTATCTTGTTGCAGGAGGGCGAACAAATCACCCTTACGACGGAAGAGATTCTCGGAGATGAAAAACGGTTAAGCATCAGTTACCGCGGTTTGCCGCAGGATGTAAAACAGGGGAATATGATATTGATTGCCGACGGCCTCATCGGGCTGAAGGTGCTTAAGATTCTGGGTCCGGAAATAGTCTGCGAAGTCGTAAATGGCGGGGAGATTGGCAGCCGCAAGAACGTAAATGTACCCGGGGTAGCCATTCGCTTGCCGGCCATGACGGAAAAAGATGTAGCGGACATCAATTTTGGGATTGATCACGAAGTGGACTTTATAGCCGCTTCTTTTGTGCGTCGGGCATCGGATGTTCTGGACATCAGACGCCTTCTGGAAGAACGCAACGCGGATATCCATATCATTGCCAAAATTGAAAACCAAGAGGGCGTCGATAATCTGGATGAAATCATCCAGGTGGCGGATGGCTTGATGGTAGCCCGCGGCGATTTAGGCGTGGAAATTCCCACCGAAGAGGTCCCTCTGGTACAAAAGCAGATGATCGACAAGTGTAATCTGGTCGGAAAACCGGTCATCACCGCTACCCAGATGCTGGAGTCAATGGTGCGAAATCCCCGGCCTACCCGGGCGGAGGCCAGCGATGTGGCCAACGCCATTTTTGATGGAACCGATGCGATTATGCTGTCCGGCGAGACCGCGGCTGGCAAATACCCGGTCGAGGCAGTAAAGACCATGTCCCGCATCGCCCGCCGGACTGAGGAGGCTGCTTATTATCAGGATAATTTGGCGGGGAAGAGAATCGCCTTTAAGCCTTCGGTAACGGATGCGATAAGTCATGCCACTTATACCATTGCGGCAGATTTAGGGGCTTCGGCGATCATTAGCTCGTCTGAATACGGTTCTACGGCCAAGATGGTCGCAAAATATCGTCCCTCTGCCCCCATCATTGCCACGACGCGCATTGAACGAGTAGCGGCAAAGCTCTGTTTAGTCTGGGGAGTATACCCGGTGGTGGTGCAGCATACCGAAGGTACGGATGAGATGATCAACGAATCGATTGAAGCCAGTTTGAATGCGGGTTTAATCCGCCGGGGGGACTTAGTCGTCATCACTGCCGGAGTGCCGGTCGGGGTACCGGGAACGACCAACATGATCAAGGTGCATGTTGTGGCGGATGTACTGGCGTTTGGTACCGGCATTGGCAATCGGGCGGTGATCGGTCGGGTTTGCCTAGCCTTAACTCCCGAGGAAGCTCGAATCCGCATGCGGCCGGGCGATATCCTGGTTACCCGGGCCACGGATCGGGAATTTACCCCGGTCATCGAAAAGGCGGCAGCTTTGGTCGTGGAAGAAGGCGGCTTAACTTCGCATGCGGCAATTGTGGGGCTTACGCTGGGAATTCCAACCGTTGTTGGAGTGGACGAGGCGGTGCGGCAATTAACCGATGGTGAAATCGTGACCGTGGATAGTGTGCGGGGTTTGATTTACCACGGCGCGACCAAGGTGTTATAATTTTTTAAGTAAAAGCAGGATTTAGCCGCAAAGTAGCGAATTATTTCAGATGATAAAAAATGTCGAAATAGGGTTTTAATAACCTATTAGAGATATAGAAAGAAGGAGGTGATTAGGGTGGAGGCAGCAATTCAAGTGGCCTTAATCTTTGTAGCGGTTGTGGTATTTTTAAAATTTGCGGGGATGTGTAAAAAATTTACCCTGTCGTCCGGTTTTAAGAAGGTTATTTATGGGATTACCGTTGTGGGACTTATAGCCTTGAACGCTTTGGCAGGTGGCGAGCCGGCAGCTTGGGTCGTAATCAGCGGATTCGTAATCGTCTGCTTGTTTACCTTAGCTTTAATGTCCGAAACGCAAGTTACCAATTAGGAGTATCAAGCTAAATAATTAAGCGGGAACTTCTAAGATGTTTCTTCGGTTCCCCTTGTCATTCATTCTTAGGTATTTTAAAGTCACTAATTCTGAGTTTTGCAAAACTTATAATTTATTAAATAAAAGCAGCTTATGGAGGGTTGCTTTTATTTATTTTAGTTTGTTTTATTCAGAACTACCTTCATTGTTATTGGTAAATTTAGGTTTGTTATTATTAATTCAGTTTATTGCGCTTTCCTTATGGCAGACGGTATAAGCGCCGGGTAGTTAAGGCAACGATCAACAGAGATAAGGTAATGATTCCGAGAAAAGCTTCGGAAACCGCCAGCAGAGTGATCATAGGAGTTTTAGGATAGAGATTCCCGTAACCGAGCGTCGCAAAGGTTACTCCGCTGAAGGCTAAGGATTCCCAGATAGAGGATGCTTGATCATTAAACAAATGGTTGCTGACTCCATCCAGCAGCCAATAAACTAATCCGTAAGCCAGGATGGTGGCCGCCCCTAGTCCAACTGCCGGCAGCGGGTGGGCAAACCATTTCGATACGTGTTTTTGGGTGGAGTCAGCCCAATTCCGGGCTTCGCGGGCTTGATTAAACAGACCGCTTTTCTGGTAATTGGCTGCTGCCGCCAGATAAGCTTCCCGGGCTTCCCGCCACCGATTGCTTCTGCGGTAGTAATGACCGGCCTCCTGGTAGTTGACAGCGGCCAGCAGGCAGTCTTCCGGCTCCCGGGACTGGCGGACTTTTTCCGCAGCCCGGTCTTGATATAAGTATGCGTATTTGATCAGCTGGATCATTTGCTGCACCTCCCTGGATAAGGTGGTCTAATAAGTGTTTAAAATGCGCTTAAGCAGAATAAAAATAAATAAATCAAAAATAGCAAACCTAAATTACGGGTTCTAAATAACCGTATGTTTAAAGAGAGCTGTCCTATGCCACCAGCCGGAGATTTAAACGGGGAAAGAAAATTGAAACAAAAAAATAGGGCAAAGTAAATGGGGGCTCCGTAAATCTGGCAAAAGAAATCATGACAATTGAAATTAATTCAATTGTCCAGGCATAAAATTTAATTTAGATAGCCGGACGGGCAGCCAACGGGAATCATGGCAAAGGGGGAGCCGGGATGGTGCGGAAAGCAGACGGGTACGGACTTAGCAAATTACGGGCAGACTTAGCCCCGATCGAGGGCAGAGGCGTAGCGGGAGAACTCTTGGCCGGATCGCTGCCGTTCGAAGGAATCGGCTGGAACGCCGGGGATTTTTTGTTGGAAGGGAAATTTTCGGATTTAACCAGTTCCCGCCAACCGAGAACGGTTACTCTGAACTTTGAGATCGAATCCAACACCGGTCATGGCTTGGTTACCCCAAGAGTATTTGGTGCCGTGCCGGTCGGTCCCGGTTTGTTCAGTGCCAGACCAGTCGGTGCCAGCTCGGTCGATGTCGGTCCTGAAGAGATAACAGCAGCAGCCCCTTGGCGCCCGCAAGCGCCGGGTTGGGTGGAATTAGAAGCTGCTCCAGTTAATCAAACCGACCCGGTGAAGGTACGGGAATTGTTTTTGGCTGGCAGCCGACCTTTGCCAGAACCCGGGATTACCTGTATCTCCCGTCATCCCTGGGATAACCGCTGTTTTGTCGCGGGTACGCAGGATGGCCGGCTGCTTGTGTTGGATGCGCATTTGCCGGCCAACCTACAGGTTTTGCAGGCCGTTTCCGTCACGACAGGGCCGCTCCTGGCCTTAATCCCGAGCGGGGATCGTTTACTGGGTTTAAGCCGCCCTAATGCAGGAAACGTCAAAACCTCGGAAACCGCAGGAAGCGCCGGGGTTCAGATTCAGGTTTTTAATGAGCGGTTTTCCCAGAGGGTGCAGGGACGGGTACCAGGACAGCTGCCAGGGCAGGGATCAGGACCAGAGCAGAAACCAGGACCGGGATCAGGACCAGAGCAGAAACCAGGACCGGGATCGGAAGAACTCCCAGAAAAGCTCTGGATGGCGGGCAGCAAGTATAGAATGCCTCTCCCTTTAGTCGCTTTGGCGGAAAACGATGCGCGTTCTTTTTGGGGATTAACTGCGGACGGACAGATTTATTTGCTGGATCTGCAGGAGGAAGCAAAACTTGATCCGGGTTGCTTGGATTCATCCGCCAGCGGAAAATTAAACCGGGAGTTAGAGTTGTCCGGCTCGGACGGAAAGTTTAACCTGAAGACGCCAGGCTTGGAACGTTTAAAAGCAGAACGTTCCTCAGAACTAGCGGTCAAGGACACTCGGCAGTTGAGTAAGTTTAAGGGAGGACTCTTTAAACTATTGAAGGTGTTTGGTTTAGGACGCAGTAAACGCTGTGCTGCTTTGGTTTATGACGGCCGGCGTTTTTGGCTGCTCCGCCAGACCTATCGCCAGAACCAGCAGGCCCAGCTAAGTGTTTTTTCAGACACTGGCAATTATCTGCGTTCTTTTTCAAACCGGGCGGAAGTCGCGATCTCCTCCTTGAGCTATTGTCACCATAATTTATTGATCCTGGATAAAGCGCATCAGCAGCTGCACCTTTACCATCTGGCCGATACCCTGGAAACCGTTTCGGCCTTAGCCAAGCAGCCCGCAGCTAAGCAGGGGGCGGCAATGCGGCACCCGGGTTTCCTGGAAGCCGGGGGGCCTAAAAGCGGGGGAATCCATAATCTTTGTTTGCTGTATGTGGGCGGAGAAGGCAGCAAGGCAAATCACCGCTATGATTTGGCCAAACTGCTGCCGTTAGTCGGTTATGTGGACGCCCGACAGCAGATTCGAGATTGCTTCATAGATGGTTTTTTAATGCTGGCGCAATATTCTCCCTTGCTGAACGGGCGGTCCTTCGGTCTTGATTTGTCTGGGGGGGCCTCCCGGCAGGAGGACTGGTTCGCCCTGTTTGAGGAATATTTTCAGCCGAACGCCAATTTGGCGGCCCTGGAAAACGCGGCTGCCGTCGTGCAGAACGCGCTGAAAATTAACGACTGCCGAGTTAAGGTAGTTTTGACCATTCCGACGGTCAATCCGCAGGCAGGGGATTGGGATAGCCGGGGCTCATCCTTAGCTAAACCCGAGCAGCAGCTTGAAGTAACCCGCTGGGCCATGCAGGAATTGCTGCAGCGGTGGCAGAAAGCAGGATTTAAGCACCTGCAGCTAGCCGGATTTTATTATATGACTGAGCAGGGAAGCTGGGACGACCCGGTGCTGCATGCCTTCCCGAAGCTGTGCCGGGAATTAGGGCTCCGTTCTTTTGCCATCCCCGGGATCACCTCTTCCTGGCTGACCGAGTTCACTCGGGCCGGTTTTGATTGTGTCAGTTTGCAGCCGTCGCATGCTTTTTGGCATAAACCGCTTACTCCGCGGCGTTATCTGCTGAAGCAGGCGGGAAGAATCGCCCGGGAATACGGGATGGGGGTGGAAGTGGAGCTGCCCTACGATGCGGAGGAACCGGCCGGTCGGCAGAAGGTCTATGATTATCTGGAAATGGCCGCAATACAAGGATGGGCCGGGTCATTTAAAGCCTACTTTCAAAGTTATAATTTGATTAAAACCTTGGCGGAAAGTCCGGTGCCGGAGGCCCGAAAGTTATATGATGATTTATACCAGTTTAGCCGAACTTCCTATCAAGTAAATGAAGCGGAAGCCCGGCCGGTGATTTATGTCGGCAGTAACTGGGAATATGCGGGAAAACTGCCGCCAGGTAAGGAGTACAGAATGTTTCGGTTAAATATTGAAGGAAATAAAGGACCGGTAAGGATAACCAACCTGGAGCTTTGTTAGAAGATGACTAGTTTCAAGCTTATTAGTTGAGGTGGAGTTAAGTTAGTCAGTGGGCAAGTTAGTTTAGTTAGTTCAGTTGAGGGCAAGGTGGCCGGTTGGTCCGATGAGCATTTTGGCCGAGTTTGTCACTTTAATCAGGGAAACCTGATTAGTTGAGGGCCGAGTTGGTCCGATAGTTCATGGTCTCTACCCGTTTTAAAAGGTCGTGGGTAAGGTTGGCGCCGCGGCTTAGCAGCACTCCCGTTAAAATTGAACCAGCGTAGGGTACTTCAAAAGGAATTCCGGCCAGACTGAAGAAATCGGTCTGAGTTCCCAGCGCAAAGGCCACGCCCATTGTGAGTGGACCAATTCGGTTGAGATTGAGCTTCCCTTTTTGCCAGGTCAGCTTTAAGGCTTCCCAAGTCCCTTCGGCCACGGTGGAAACTAACACCAGCCGGGCAATCGCGGTAGCATCCATTCATTAAACCCCCTTTAATATTTAAATATTTGGCAGTTGAAGTTTTTAAAACTATTAAACTTGGTATAAATCGGGAGCGCGATAAGAATCGTGCTTCATTGTTTATTATTATGAAACGCCGGCACGTTTAATTCTGTTTGGGGGATTATAATTATATTGATAATTATAAATGAATGGTCTATAATAAAATATATTGATGAATATCGATATTATAAACTGTTCGTTTAAACGATTTAGACTGTGCAAACGATATGGGTTTGAAGAACGAGTTAAGTTTAAAGGAACGGGGTGAGCTTAAGGTGGGAATGTTGAAAAAGGACAAGAAAGACAATCAGTGTGATAAAGACAAAAAAGATAAAAAAGACAATAGAGATTATAAAGATTATGCTCTTTTGCTGAAGGCGCTGGGGGACGAAACCCGGGTTAAAATATTTGACATGTTAACCGAAGGGGAAAGATGTGCCTGTATGCTTCTGGAGGAAGTGGCCATCAGTCAGTCCACCCTTTCCTACCATATGAAGATACTCTGTGATTGTGGTTTGGTCACCGGCCGTCGGGACGGGATTTGGATGCGCTATACCATAAATCAGGACACCCTCGCCCTTTTAAAAAGGTTTTTCAACAGTATCGAACCCTTAAATCGGAAACTTGATATGGAGTGTGCAGTAAATAATCCGGTAAGAAGAATCTGTAAAGGGGAATAAGGAATCAATTATGTTTGGATGGCTTAACGACCAGCTGTTAAAAATGGAGTGGCTTTCTTACCTGGTCAAAGTATTAGTGGAACAGGGATTTGGTCTCGATCTGCAATCAAGATGGGGCGGCAGTCTCCACTTTTTCATTTATGACGTTGTGAAGATATTTATCTTGTTGTCGGTGCTTATCTTTACGATTTCCTATGTACAAAGCTTTTTCCCTCCGGAAAGAACCCGAAAAATATTAGGCAAATTTAACGGTGTCTCCGCTAACCTCTTAGGCGCTTTATTAGGGACCGTAACCCCTTTTTGTTCTTGTTCCTCCATCCCGCTTTTTATCGGCTTTACCAGCGCTGGCTTGCCGCTAGGCGTAACTTTTTCCTTTTTAATCTCTTCACCGTTAGTTGACTTGGCCTCGGTAATATTATTAGCCAGTATATTTAACTGGAAAATCGCCATCGCCTACGTGGTTGTTGGCCTGATCCTGGCGGTAATTGCGGGCACGATCATCAGTAAAGCCAAACTGAATGATCAGGTGGAGTCCTTTGTCTACGGCAGCGGAACCATTGACATTGAGGAAGCGGAATTAACTTTCGCCGACCGGCTGGATTTTGCCAAAAACCAAGTCTTGGATATTGTGAAACGGGTGTGGCTCTATATCTTGATTGGGGTTGGGATCGGGGCGCTGATCCACAACTGGATCCCCGAAAACATTATTGCGGCGGTGCTGGGCCAGGATAAATGGTATTCAGTCCTGGTCGCAACCATAGTGGGGGTGCCGATGTATGCGGATATCTTTGGGACCCTGCCCATAGCCGAAGCCTTGGTTTTAAAAGGGGTAGGAATAGGCACCGCGTTATCTTTTATGATGTCGGTTACCGCTTTATCTTTACCCTCCCTAATTATGCTGAAAAAAGTAGTAAAGGCAAAATTGCTCGGAACTTTCTTTGGCCTGGTTACTATTGGAATTATTATAATTGGCTATATCTTTAATGCCTTTGGTTTTTGGTTGATGTAGGATTTATTAATGCGAAAGGAAAAAGAGCGAAATCAGCGGGAAAAGTTTTGATTTGAGAGAAGAGTCGAACAAAATAATTCCAGGGAATTCCGGATAACCTAGGAACTCCATCTGACCTTAAGCACTGCCAGCAGCAGCAAATTAATTTTAAGGGGGATAAACTATGTTAATTAAAATTTTAGGGCCTGGCTGTAAAAACTGTAACACCCTAGCCGAGAACACCAGGACCGCCCTTGAAGAAACCGGGATCGAGGCAGAAATAATCAAAGTAGATGACCTCAGAGAAATATCAGCCTACGGGATCATGTCCACCCCAGGGTTGGTCATTGACGAAAAAGTAGTGGCTTACGGAAAAGTGTTAAAACCAAAACAGATTGCGGAAATGCTTAAAAAAGCCTCGAAAAAATAAGTCTAGGGGGCAGCTGTGTTGAACGACAAAGAAGAAATTAGAGAATATATCCGAAAAAATTACTCTGAGGTAGCCCAGAAAGGTTCTGAGGGTGGGTGCTGCAGCAGTGGCTGCAGCTGCGGCGGTCCCCAGTTCAACATTATTGATGTATCTCGTAATCTGGGTTATTCGGAAAATGATTGTCAAGGCGTGCCTCTGGGAGCCAATATGGGCTTAGGCTGCGGAAATCCTATTGCGCTTGCGTCCCTGGCTGAAGGGGAAGTAGTGCTGGATCTGGGTTGCGGCGGCGGTTTTGACTGCTTCTTAGCGCGGCAGCAGGTGGGTGAAACCGGGTTGGTTATCGGGGTGGACATGACCCCCGAAATGGTAAAGCTGGCCAGACAGAATGCCGCCAAAAGCGGTTATAACAATGTAGAATTACGGTTGGGGGAGATTGAGCATCTGCCAGTGGCGGATAATTCAATTGATGTTATCATCTCAAACTGTGTAATCAATCTGTCCTTGGATAAGCAGCAGGTCTATAATGATGCATACCGGGTCTTAAAATCCGGAGGACGGATATCCATATCTGATGTAGTGGCCACCGCCGAATTGCCGGACGTTATAAAGAACGATCTGGCGAGCCGGGCGGGTTGTATCGCCGGCGCCGAACCCGTGGAAACAATTAGGACTATGCTCCAGCAGGCGGGATTCCAAAGCATTAACCTGATCCCCAAAGACAACAGCTGGGAGATAATTAACAGCTGGGTTCCGGGCAAGAACCTGGGAGATTTTGTGGCGTCCTATATAATTGAAGCCAAAAAGTAAAGAACTGAACATGAATTAAATCAGGATTCATGACTTATACCCAGCTGGGGGAAGGAGAGATGTCGCACATCGCCTTCCTTCCTTAATTTTATTTAACTGTTTTGCATACTCTTTTTTTCAGGTTGTTATATTGTGCTAAAATAGTAAGAGAACCTCTTTTTTTCAAATTACCTTGGAAACGGATAATCATTTTTTTAAAAAGCAATAAACAAATATTAACAGTTACCACTCTTCAAATTACTATTCAACAGAAAGAAGGCGATAACTTAACAATAACAAAAGCACCCGTAAAATTAGGGAGCCATTATAAACTAGCCTTTTTGCCTATAGTAATAGCAGTAGCGAGAACCAGCATTTAAACGGATAAAAAATAGGGAGGTAATTATGCGAAAGTTTAAAACTTTACTCGTATTGCTTTTGATCACAGCGTTGCTGGCCGTTCCCGCGAATATCGCTTCAGCGCTGGAACTAAATAAGAATGTTTTTGATTTAAACGATAAATTACAATTGCCATTTATCAGCAGGCATGAGGTAGTTAAAGCCGTGCCTATTTATCGGGTATTGCGGCTTGGCAAATGGTATAACGCGGGGGGGACCCATGTTTATACCATGAATCAGGATGAGTTTAATACCTGGCTGGCTTCTGGGAAAGCGGCGGACGACGGCATTGCCGGATATATATCTCCCGTGCCCCTGCCCTATACTTCTCCTCTCTATAACATGGTTAAAAATGGGATGGAGCAGTATTTTGCCCCCAATGAGGCATCCCGGGACGGGGTTATTATCAAGTATAACTATGAAGACTACGGGGTCTTAGGCTATATCGTGCCTTTGGAGGATTCAGCATACGGCAATACGGAAATGCATTGCTGGTATAAAGGCAATTATCAGGAAGCCAAACCGAAATTCGGTTTGGATGTTACCTGGAATGCGGATCACTATTATAATGCCGCGGTTAAGTATGTGGATACTGACAGGTACGATTATAATGGCCCGCAGTTTCGCTGCTGGAACGAGGCAGCGGTTTTGCAGGAGATAAATGTCGTTTCGCCGGCTGGCGGGGAAACTCTGACCGCCGGAGCCAAGGCTGAGATCAAGTGGGCTACCCTTATTCCGGAGGGTAACGTAAATTTATATTACAGTACGGATGGAGGGGCAAGCTGGGGGGTTATTCAGGAAGGCTTGAATAACAACGGGACTTACACCTGGACCGTGCCCAATGAAGCGACCAGCAAGGCGATCGTGGAAGCCAGATGGACTTATGAGGGGATTGACGTCAATTGTTTTGACCAGAGCGATAAATATTTCACCATTAAAGCAGGCAGTATTGCGCCGGGTCTGATTGCGCCCAAGTTTGATCTATCCCGGTTGTTTAAGCCGGCAGCGCCCACCGGGCTGATCACCAGTTCTGGTTTGGGTCAGAAGCAGCCTTCCCTGACCTGGAAAGACAATGCGAATAACGAGACCAGCTATGTCGTGGAACGGAAAGAAGGCAGCGGAACCTTCGGCAAACTAACGGAGACAGCGGCCAATACGATAAAATACGTAGATAAAACCGCCAAAGCCGGGGTCAAGTACGTTTACCGGGTCAAAGCGGTAAGCGCCTTTTCAGCTTCCGACTACTCGAATGAGGCGGCCGGAGCGGTATTTACCCTGCCTGAGATCACGTTGCCCAAGCTACCGACGCAGAAAACCTCGGTCAGCATGCTGTTCACTTTGAACCAGGATACTTATTCGGTGAATGACCAGACCAAGCAGATGGACGTAAGCCCGGTCTCGATCGAAGGCCGCACCATGCTGCCGATTCGTTTTGCCGCGGATCCGCTGAGCGCGGTTACCGCCTGGGACGGCAACGAGCGGAAAGTTACGGTTACCCTGGGAGAGACCAAGCTAGAGCTTTGGATCGGGAAAAATGCTGCGTTGCTGAATGGCTCCGCTATCCAGATCGATCCGGCAAATCCGGAAGTGAAGCCCATGATCATCAACGACCGGACCATGCTGCCGATGCGGTTTGTGGCCGAAAAGCTTGGCTGTGACGTTGAATGGCTGCCCGCCACTAAACAGATAAAGGTTGATTACTCCAGTTCGGGTACCTGGCTGGATCCTCAGCCTGAACCGCCGATGGAAATACCGCAGTTTAAGTTTTAGTAAGGTTTTAAATAAGGAAGGTTTACGAAGTATATCCGTTCAAAGAAGGTAAAGTTAAACGATCGAAAGGGAACCGAAAGAGTCAGCGGCAAACTGCGGACTCTTTCGGTTGTTCATACACTTTTTTATACACTTTATAAAAACTACAATTGAAGGAAGCAAAACGAATATCCCAAAACCATGCAAAATTGTAATCTTACGCAAATGCAAGAAATACAGAGGAAAACCAACTCTGAAGTGCCATTTTAATCAGCAGAGCCTGAGAACGGCATGTAGTCATTTTTGTAAATCCAATGGAAATGTTATGCTATTATCAAACTAATAACTTTTAAGGGAGGAGCGAGTTGTTTGTGTAAAAGAATTAGTCTGTTGCTGAGTATCGTGATAATTCTGGTCATGGCTACCCCGGCGCTGGCCGCTGTCAACCTGGACTTTAACGGGAGGGACTACCAGCCAGCCAGTGAGCCCTACCTCGAAAATGGCATAACCACGGTGACGCTTGACGTCATTACGAAAACCCTGGGCTGTGATGCTGCTGTTGAAGACAAGAGTATCAAAATAATTGAAAATGATAATGTTTTGCAGATGACCCTGGGCAGCACTGCGGCAACCGTCAATGGTGCGGAGAAAACCATGCCAAAGGCCCCGGAGGTAATCAACAATCAGATTTATGTTCCTCTTCGTTTTGTTTATGAGTCTTTCGGAGCCGTAGTAGATTGGGAAGGACAAAGCAAAACCGTCGCTACTACATATAAAGAAACCCGCGATGGCATGACGCCGGAAGAGTTGATGTCTAAATCCACCGCCATTATCAATGAAGCTGGAACCTACAAAATGGTGGTAGAGGCGCAAAGTAAGATAGACGCAACCGTAAAAGAAACCGGGAAAGATCCGGAATCGATGAATATAAACATGGATTCAGATATAGAAGCCTGGATCCAGATGGATCCAATTGTCATGTACATGATTCAAAAGGCTGCCGTAGATATGCCGGGAGCTCCCAATCCGATCCCCCAGACTGTAGAAACTGAAATGCTGATGAATCAAGAGGGTATGTTTATGACCATGCCTGAGATTGGCTGGGTTAAAATGGATCTGAATGGAATGGACTTTCAGGAATTAATGAAGCAGTCAATGGCTCAGGACCCGGCCGCAGTTATGCAGCAAATGAAAGACATGGGTATGTCATTAACCTTCGCTAACGATCAGGAAAAGGAAGGCCAAAAGTATTGGATTCTAAATTGTGATATGGGCGGCGACTTATTAAAGAGTGACTATTTTAAAAAAGTCAGCCAGCAGCTATCGGCAATAGGACCGGATATGGACTTCCAAAAAATGCTGGAAGCCATGGATCTTGACTTCGACTATTCTGTCTGGATTAATCAAGACACGCTTTATAGTGACCAGATGGATTTGGCAGGCACCATGAAATTTAAAATGGATATTCCAGCTGCCCAAGGAAACCCGGGTGGTTCCATGGATATGGCCATGGACATGGAGGCCCGCTACACTATGAGCGATTACGGCCAGGAATTTAGTACCCCAGACGTTAAGAACGCCCGGGATTTTAATGAAGTAATGGCAGAGCAGATGGCTCAATCCCAAAATATTAAGTCTGAACTTACACCTCTGCCCGCGGCAACCAAATCATAAGAACCTCAAAAAGAAGTGAAGCAGGGGGACGGTTCTCTTGCTTCACGAAGCCTTAAATAGCGATTGGTTTCAGAAAAAATTAGACCCAAAAATTAATTCCCCTGTCCGCTCAGTGAACAGAGGAATTAATTTTTGGGTAAAGGCAGTCCTTGTTGTAATGGTTTATGAAGCAAGGGGACGGTTCTTTTGCTTCCTTCAGCCTTAAATTCTATGTTAGGCTTCGGTGTATAACACTCATCCACACTGGCAGTCTTTGCTTATCAGCTGGTCTTCCAGGTAATTATCCCATCCATGTATACATTGCTTTAAAGGGATTTCTTTATATACATCAATAATTAATTTTGATATCATATAATACGGTCACTAAGGATTTTTATTATTTCGACTTTGATTTTACAGTTTGCCAACAATAAAAAACCTTTAAACATGACCGAAATCCAAAACCGTTAAACGTCCGTTTTGCTCTCCAAGAATTTATTAACAGATGAAAATTGGGGGGGCGGGAAGACAGTTAATATATCATTCATATATCAATTGAGGGGTACTAGTAAACATGACTAAAAAAAAGCAGCTTATAAAATATTTATCTCCCCAAATGATTAGAGAGAAAAAGAATGAAAAATATATAACTACGGCAGTATTGTTTTTATTGTTAATAACCTTTACGGCTTTTGCCTTTTCATTTTTCCCCGGGACTGTTGATAGTGGTACTTCTATTGAGGAATTGGGCCGTATATTGCCAAACTGGAGTGTACTGCCTTTCGTCTGTATGCTGCTTTCGATTGCGATCTTTCCTTTATTGGTTCCCATTTGGTGGGAACACAACATGGCTGAAATCAGTATGTTTTGGTCACTGGCTTTTATTATCCCCTTCGGATTAATCTTTAGCTATCAAACAGCCATCTATAAACTGCTGCATATTATTGTTCTGGATTATGTAGACTTCATTATTCTTTTAGGAGCTCTGTTCACGATCTCCGGAGGTATCATCGTTCGAGGCAAATTAAGGGGCTCTCCGATAGTGAATACCGTGATTCTTACAATAGGCACGGTACTCGCTAGCTGGATCGGGACTACTGGAGCTTCCATGTTGCTTATCCGCCCTTTGATTCGAGCGGTCAAAGAACGCAGATATAAAATACACACGATTATCTTCTTTATTTTCCTGGTAAGTAATATCGGGGGTTCGCTTACCCCGATCGGAGACCCGCCACTGTTTCTCGGTTTTCTGCATGGCGTGCCTTTTTTCTGGACCCTGCGTCTATTTTTCCCCATGGCAACCAGCGTTTTGATTCTCCTGGCGCTTTACCTTTTGATAGACAACTTTTTGTTTAAAAAAGAAAAGCGGGAAAAGAGTAACAGTATAGACAAAGCTGAAGATAGGCCGGATTCTGAACCGGAGTCTCTGCGAGTTGAGGGATTACTAAACTTTGTGTTCCTGGCTGGCGTTATAGGTGCGGTAGTGGTGAGCGGTTTGATTAGTAATTCACCTCTGTTCATCAATGCGATCAGTGGTGAACCCAAAGGAATTGTTCTTATGCACTATCACGGTCACGATTTAATCTGGCCATGGGTGAACCTGCTGCGCGACGGCGTAATCCTGGTGATGGCCTGGCTTTCGATCAGATTTACTAAGAAGCAGCTTCGAGAAGACAACTTTTTTACCTGGGGGCCGATAAAAGAGGTTGCAATACTATTCGTGGGTATTTTTATTACCATGATTCCAGCCATGTCTATTCTCCAGGCGCGGGGAGGGGAATTTGGGGTCACTACGGCGGCCCAGTTTTTTTGGGCAACGGGGATGCTATCTAGCTTCTTGGACAACGCGCCGACCTATTTGACCTATTTATCCTTAGCCAGCGGTCTTGGTGCCGGCAGCGGAGTTGAAACCGATATGGGGATAATTGCCCAAAACATTTTGATGGCGAT
The DNA here is from genome assembly GCA_964556555.1 of uncultured Syntrophomonadaceae bacterium. Classification (GTDB taxonomy): domain Bacteria; phylum Bacillota; class Ch66; order Ch66; family Ch109; genus CAYXHK01. The sequence goes on along the minus strand of CAZKWP010000026.1, from coordinate 3,279 downwards.
ATCTGCCGGTTCTGTATTTATGGGTGCCAACACCTATATTGGCAACGCACCAAACTTTATGGTGAGATCCATAGCAGAAGAAAACGGCATAAAAATGCCCAGCTTTTTTGGATATATGCTCTGGTCCGTCGGTATTCTGATCCCCATATTTATATTAAATACGTTTATATTCTTTTAAGAAGTTTAAAACGTATTTATTCAAGTATTATCAGAGCAATTAAAAACACGATGCTCTATGCTTGAGAAAATTTAGTTAATGCAGGAAGCCAAGAAATCGAGTACATGGAGGTGTTATGGCTTGGTTAAAAGAATTATCGTAAACCTGAACAATCTTGAATACAGCAAAGACCTTCTGGAATTAGCCCTTACTATGGCCCAAAAGAATAATGGGGAAGTTCTGGGTACAATCAGCTTAAATATTCAAAAAATAGCAAAGGCAGTCGGCCCGGTCCCTTTGGGTGGAATGTACTATGCAGAAAAAGTTATTGAATTAAAACTGAAAGAAGCAAGAGGAAACGCAGAGAATTCCCTTAAAGAGTTTCAAGAATACTTCGATTTAAGACAGGTCAAGAACAAAGGATTGCTGCTTGAGGGAAATCCCTATGAAGACTTGGTTGAACTGGGAAAAACCGCGGATGTAGTAATTACCCGTTTGCAATCCTACAAATTGGCTCGCCGTACAGATGATAAACTGCAGCGGTTGATCAGGTCTGCCACTTGTCCGGTCATAGCCCTGCCCGAGCACAACCAACCGTTTAAAGATGTTCTGATTGCTTACGAAGGTTCCGCTATCGCGGCAATGGCCATGAAGTCTTTCGCTCAGCTATCCGGATTTCTGCCTTCGATCAACCGGCTGGTCCTAATGAATATTAATGATGATGTTGACTACGGCAGGGAACTCCTTGCCCCAGTTTCCGATTATCTCGAGGTATACGGTCTTTCTCCTGAAATATGCGTCTCTTCCGGCGAACCGAAAGAGCTGATCATAAAAAAGGCTGCAGAGCTGGATGCCCCATTAGTAGTTTTAGGCTCTTTCGGTGAGAGCAAAATAGCCGATATGGTTTGGGGAAGTACGACCAGCTATTTTATTGAAAATGGCGCGTATTCGTTGCTGATTCACCACTAATCGCAAACAGGTTGCGTAATAATTATTCTAAACTAGTAATAATTAACCAATTAGATTATCTGGAAGGAAAACTGTAGGATCTAACGAATAATTATTTAATCCCTCAAAAGAGCTTATCCGCATTTTGATTTATTTCATCACCGGATTATTGGATAAAGGAGAGATAGCAGATGATTGAAAAAGTATTAGTGGCCACGGATGGATCGGAAAGAGCGCTCAGAGCAGTAAGCTACGCCAAGAATTTACTAAGGGACGGGAAAGTTACCAGTGTGACTTTATTGCATGTGAGACCCAACATTGAAGAACACTGGGAACACTACGGGCTGGCTAACCTGGATAAGGATTATAATCTTCAATGTAAAATAAATGACGAAATTAAGCGAACTCTTAGTTTATCGGAAGAACCATTTATTAAGGAAGGCCTGACAGCAGAAACAGTTTTCCTTTGCGGGGACATTTCTGATTCCATTGTAAACTATGCTGAAGAGAACGGATTTCATTTAATTATAATCGGTAACCAGGGTTTAACCAGATTGGGTGAATTATTGCTGGGCAGTGTTTGTGACCGGGTTATCCGTAAGGCATCTATCCCAGTTATGGTTGTAAAGTAAACGACAAAAGCCTATACGATAGATGTATAATCTAGATCTGTTTATATATTTTTGATCTTTGTAATTACAGATATTTGAATTTTCATTGATCTAAAGCTGGTGTCACTGAGGGCAGAAGCAACCGACAAGGAGGGGGAAGACTTGTTTTCAGGGATTGACTGGGATCTTGTGTTTAAGGTCTGCTTATATGGACAGACTTCAGTATTCATCGTACTCATGCTGCTTATGTTTTCTGTCCAGGTTACATCAGCAGTCATACGGCATTTTTTTGTATCAAAATAAGAATAGAAAGCATTCGTCCAAGCAAGGAGAGGTATATTAAATGTTGGAAATTTTTAAGACGATTTTTATCGCCAGTGGATTACCCTTGCTTACATTAAAAGAATTAATAATGTGGGTAATAGCCTTCACAATAATGTACATGGCGATTAAGAAAGAGTTTGAACCGCTGCTTCTTCTCCCGATAGGATTTGGTATATTGGTTGCCAATTTGCCTGGCGCTCACCTGATGGATGATAATATGCTGTTGTGGTTTTTCTATAACTACGGTATTAAAACGGAAATCATCCCTTGCCTGATCTTCCTGGGCCTAGGAGCGCTTACCGATTTCGGGCCGATGATCTCCAATCCCAAGACCCTGTTGTTAGGGGCTGCAGCACAGGCAGGGGTATACATAACTTACTTTGGTGCGATACTGGCGGGTTTCTCGGTTAAGGAGGCCGCCGGCATAGGCATTATAGGGGGTGCGGACGGTCCTACCACGATTTATGTACTTTCTTACCTGGCTCCCTACCTGATGGGACCGTGTGCGGTAGCGGCTTATTCGTATATGGCCATGGTGCCTCTTATCCAGCCGCCAGTTGCCAGGCTGCTGACGACCAAAAAAGAAAGACTCATCCGCATGCCCATGCTGCGGCCAGTGAGTACCATAGAAAAAGTGACGTTTCCAATTATCGCCACCATAGTTATCTGTGTTATCGTTCCAGCCGCGGCACCACTGATGTCGATGCTTATGCTGGGCAACCTGTTCCGTGAATCGGGTGTGGTGGAAAGATTAAATGATGTGGCGCAGAATGCGCTGTTAAACATGGTTACCGTATTTCTAGGAGTATCGGTTGGAGCGACTATGAGTGCAGAAATATTCCTGGATCCCAAGGTGTTGTTTATTTTTGCCCTTGGGGTAGTGGCGTTTGCCACTGCGACAGCTTCCGGTATAATATTTGCAAAAATAATGAATCTCTTCCTGAAGGATAAGATAAATCCCCTGATCGGTGGAGCGGGTGTTTCGGCAGTGCCGATGTCTGCCCGAACGATGCACCGAGTCGCGCAGCAGGAGGATAAGAAAAACTACATCCTGATGCAGGCGATGGGTCCTAACGTGGCGGGTGTTATCGGAACGGCGGTGGCTGCCGGTACTTTCATTGCGATGCTTGCAGGAAGTTAGACCGGATTTAAATGAAAATTGTGTTTTAAAATTTGAATTATCCCTGACAGCCAGCTTGTTTATAAGCCGGCTGCTTTACTTTATAATGAAGGTAGGTT
>CAZKWP010000025.1:0-19862 GCA_964556555.1 uncultured Syntrophomonadaceae bacterium | reverse complement strand
CGCTTAATAGGATAAAAGAAAAAATATACCGCAACATAAGGGTGGCACCGGTTCCCAAACCATGTGCATAGGCTAATTTGCCTAAAATCGGCAGGGTTGAGTACATCAGGGCCGAAAATAGAATACAGGCAGCGCCCTGCAGATTTTCGGAATAATTTCTAAACATTAAATCAGATTCTTTCCGCTTGTATTTTCATCGCCGTATCGATCAGGTTTTTAAGCAGGTTCAAAAAATCCGCAGAATTATTTAGGGCATTGCGGTCCAGACTGATGGTAGCCATGCCGTCCTCAAAAGTCAGAATTTGATACCCTTGAGCTGATAATATTTGCCGCGTCCGCTCCTCCATCGCTTTAATGAATTCCGGGCTTTTTTGCTCATGGTAGTAAATCGCCTGCACCACAAAATCACAGTAGATGGACTCCGCATTAAGCGGCAGCTGATCGCCGTAATACTCGTAAAGCCCTAACAGTTCCTTATCCCGATAGCGGACGGGTATATTAATGAAAGGGAAAACCTGCCCCCTCACGTAGGAGTTCATCAACGTGGTTGCCGGCGGGGAATTGCAGGTTTTCAGGTCGGCATTACCGTAGCTGCTGAGAAAATTTTTAACCAGGTTAAAGATTCCGGTTACCCAAGCTTCCCGATGACGGATACCGCTTCCGCCAAATTCTAATGCCTTAGCGTCCATCCAGCCCCCTCCTCAATCCCTTAACTTAATTCTTAAGAACCTTGCTTAAGAAAGATTGGGTTCGCGCATTGTGAGGATTATCAAAAATTTGGGTCGGGGTTCCTTCCTCCATGATGATGCCCTCATCCATGAAGAGCACGCGGTGCCCCACTTCCCGGGCAAAGCCCATTTCATGGGTTACTACCACCATGGTCATCCCTTCATGCGCCAGGTCTTTCATTACCTCCAGCACTTCTCCCACCATTTCGGGGTCTAAAGCGGAGGTCGGCTCATCAAAAAGCATCACCTTAGGCTGCATTGCCAAAGCCCGGGCAATCGCCACCCGCTGTTTTTGTCCGCCCGACAACTGATTGGGGTAAACGCTCGATTTATCCAGCAGACCGACCTTTCGAAGCAGTTCATTGGCAATCTGCTCCGCCTCTTCCTTGGGCATGCCTTTGATGATGATCGGAGCCAGCGTGATGTTTTCCAAGGTGGTTTTATGCGGGAAGAGATTAAACAGCTGAAACACCATTCCCACCTGCTGCCGAATCTTAATGATGTCTGTTTTCGGGGAAGTAATTTCTTCGCCGTTGATAATAATTTTACCCTGATTAACCGTTTCTAACTGGTTGATACAGCGCAGTAAAGTGCTTTTACCAGATCCGCTGGGGCCGATAACACAAACCACTTCCCGAGGAGCGATATGGCAGTTGACCCCTTTTAGCACTTCTAATTTACCAAAGTATTTGTGCAGGTTTTCAATCTGGATCATTCGGTTGCCATCCTCCTCTCTACATAATCACCCAAAAGCGCAAAAGTCTTGGTCATAATAAAATATATGACGGCCACTGCACCCCAGATCCAGGCTGCTTCAAAATAAGTTGAGTATAGAAGTTTACCTCTTAGGGTAAGCTCTTCCGCCGATATTACTGCAACCAGCGAGGTATCCTTCAGTACTGCAATAAATTCATTAAGCAGCGGGGGGATGACGATTTTGTAAGCCTGCGGCAAGATTACATGGGTCATGGCCTGACGTTTCGTCATTCCTAACGAGTAAGCCGCTTCCAACTGACCGCGGTCTACTGCTTGGATGCCCGCCCGGACTATTTCAGCTATATAAGCCCCGGCATTAAGCGAGCAGGCAATTACTGCGGCCATAAATGGCCCAGCGTCCATAAATAAAGGCAAAATCCCAAAATATAAGAGGAGAATCTGTACATAAAGGGGAGTTCCCCTGAAAAAATCAATGTAAGCAGTAGCTATTGCATATAAAATCCGATTCTTAGACATTTTAAACAAGCCAGCGATCAAACCCAAAATCATACCAAACAAAACGGACAGTGTGGTTATCTGCAGGGTTAGTAAGGCGCCTTCCAGAAAATAAGTCGTATTTTCAAGCACGATCTTAAGTCCGTTTATGGCGTGTAAGGATTCTGATACTGTGGACCAATCCGGCATATCTTGGCTCCCCCTTGCTAAAATAAAAGCGCGAGGTGTTGAAACTCGCGCTTTTATTCGTCTTTACTGTCTAACTAATTATTTAGTATCACCAAACCATTTTTTATAGATTTGATCATATTCGCCGCTTGCTTTAACCTTAGCTAAACCGGAGTTAATTTTGGTTAAGAGCTCCGCATTGCCTTTTTTAACGCCGATACCATATTCGTCTTCTGCCTGGAATACTTCGCCGACCATTTTAACCTTGTCTTTGCCGGTTGTCTTAATGTAGTAAGAGGTTACCGGCATATCATTAATAACTGCATCCGCGCCGCCCTTTTCCAGTTCCATAAACGCTTCGCCAACCGAGTCAAATACCTTGACCGTTGTTTTGGAATCCTTCTCTTTTATCGCTTTGGAAGCATCCAGCCCGGTGGTTCCCACTTCCGCGGCCAGCTTTTTCCCTTTAAGGTCATCCAGGGATTTAATGTCCTGATTGTTTTGCGCAACGGCGACTATTAAACCCGCTTTAAAATAAGGATTACTGAAGTCGATAACTTTAGCCCGGCTTTCTTTGATCGTCATCGCCGAAATGCAGCAGTCTACGGTTCCTGCCTAAACCGCCGGGATTAAGGCATCAAAGCCTAAGGTGGTAATCTTAACGTCCATTCCTTCGGCCGCGCCAATTGCCCTGATTAGATCCATGTCAAAGCCAACATACTCGTTATTTTCCGCGAACTCAAACGGGGGATATGTAGTTTCCGAGGCTACAGTCAAAACCGGTTTGGCCGCTGGAGCCGGAGTTGGAGTCGGGGTGCTAGACTGTTCCCCCGCTTTCTGACTGCAACCAGCTAAAGCAAATACCAGACTCAGAATTACCAGACTGACCAACAATAGTTTTCCAACCTTTTTCAATAACTTCACGCTCCTTTTTTATTTTTCTATTAAAGGTAATTATACAATTTAATACATAAATGGACAACAAAATTTGCTTTAATATTATCCTTCAGTAATTTATTTTTAGGAATGATTTGAATAACGGCGCTTAAAACCTCTTGAAATTAAATAATTTTCCTGCTAAGGTAGGGTAATTGGAAACCATGGTTGGGGTGAATGGCAAACCACAGTTGAGCTTGAGGTTGAGGCAAATTGGAGGTTTTTTCGGTTGAAACAGATTAGTCGAACCACCGCGGACCTAAGTATGCTGTTGGTTGCCTGTATCTGGGGGGTTACGTTTGTAGTAGTCAAGAATGCCTTAGCCGATATTGGACCTTTTTTATTTGTGGGCATCCGGTTTATCCTCGCCTTTTTGGTTTTAGCGGCTTTCTCCTATAAAAACCTAGTAGATATTCGTTTTTCAACTCTGAGAGACGGCGCTTGGCTGGGGCTCTTTTTATGTATCGGCTACGCCTTCCAAACCATGGGTTTAAAATTTACTACTTCCTCCAACGCCGGTTTCATCACCGGGGTATCCGTGGTTATCGTCCCGATCATCTACGCCCTGATGCACAAGAAAAAACCTGCCAGGAACGCCATCCTGACTATAATCTTGGCGGTAATTGGCCTGTTTTTTATTTCTTTTCCTGATGGTTCCTTCAACCTCAACTACGGAGATTTTTTGGTATTCATATGCGCCATTGGGTTTGCGCTGCACATTATTTATGTGGATGTTTATTCGCACAAACATAATGCCTTAGCCATAACCGCGGTTCAAATCCTGTTTGTCGGTCTTATTTGCACGGCTATCGGCCTGGTGGCTGAACCGATTCCCGCCCGACTTACCGGAAACGCTTTATTCGCCATTGTTATTACTTCTGTTCTTGCTACGGCCCTGGCTTTTCTGCTGCAGAATTATATGCAGAAATTCAGTACCCCCACCCGCTTTGCGGTAGTCTTAACCATGGAACCCGTCTTTGCCGCCCTGGCCGGTTACTGGTGGGCCGGAGAATATTTAGGACGTCTCGGCTTAATTGGGGCCACTTTGATCCTCCTGGCTATGCTGCTTTCTGTATTGCCTAAAAAACGATTAAAGTCAAGTATAGAACCAACCAAAAGCACCGGCCACGGTCTATAATCCTCAAAGATATTTCTTAAGATACCTCTTTGCCTTATTCGTATCTTACTATAAACTATAAAATAAATTTATTAAATTAATGCCAAGGAGAAAACCTTCCATGAGCAAACATGTGATTGAAGATGCCAAGCGCTGTCTGCAGTGCAAGAAACCGATGTGCAGCGTGGGCTGCCCGGTGCAGACCCCGATAAAAGATGTAATTCGGCTGCTGCTGGAGACTAAGATTGGCGAGGCCGGCAAACTGCTTTTCGAGAACAACCCGCTTTCCCTCGTTTGCGCCCATGTCTGTTCTCAGGAAAACCAGTGTGAAGGCCACTGCGTAATGGGCAAAAAAGGCTCGCCGGTGCAGATCAGCGCGATTGAAAAATATATCTCGGATTATTATCTGAACATCTATAAACCCGCTCCCTCCTCGAAGACCAGCGGGAAGGTGGCAATCATCGGTTCCGGGCCAGCCGGGATTACCATCGCCTTTTTCTTGTCCCGGAAAAATTACGATATCACCATCTATGAGGGTTACGATAAAATCGGCGGCGTACTGCGTTACGGTATCCCGGAATTCCGTTTGCCCAAAACCATATTGGACCGCCTGATGAATACCCTGCTCGAGAGTGGCGTGAAAATCCGGCCCAACACCAGTATTGGCACCAACTTAAGCGTAGACGATCTGTTTCGGGACGGATTCCAGGCCATCTTTATGGGAACTGGCGTGTGGCGCCCGGGCAAGCTAAATATTAAGGGAGAAAGTTTGGGGCACGTACATTACGCCATTGAATACCTGCGCAACCCGAGTGTTTATCGGTTAGGGAAACGGCTGGCCATTATCGGCGCCGGCAATGTGGCGATGGATGTGGCCCGGACCGCCCTCCGTCATGGCTGTGAGGAAGTTGATATTATCTGTAACGGGGATGAGTCGACGATTACGGCGCGGGAGATTGAAACCCAGTACGCAAAAATCGATGGGGCCCGCATTATGCTTTATAAGTCCGCAGTTGAATTTACCGATGACGGCGTGATCCTGGCTGACTCCCATGTTTTTACTGATGAAAACGGCCAGAAGCGAATCGAGCCGATCCCCGGGACCGAAGCGCTGTACCCGGTTGATTCAATTATCGTGGCCATCGGGCAGGGACCGCGCTCTGTGATCGTTGATTCTACTACCGGCATTGAGGTTAAGCCCAACGGCTTGGTTGCGGTTGATGATTGCGGCAGTACCAGCCGGCCTGGGGTATTTGCTTCCGGGGACGTGGTGACTGGCGCCAAGACCGTTGTTGAAGCAGTAAAGGTTTCGCGTAAGGTGGCAGAGGCGATTGATCAATATATCACCAGCATAAAAAGCGCTGAACCTGAAAGATCCGTGTAGGATTAGTACTGGCCCGTTCATTTTCAGCGTAAAATATTTAAATAGATTAGAATAGATTATTTACTTAATACATTTTATTTTTTAAATGATAAAAACATTTGTCCCTTGAGGGGACAAAAAATAATTCCAAGAAAAGGAAACGGATAGCCTATATCTTAAGTAAAATCGGCTATCCGTTTCCTTTTCTTTGCTGTTTGTTGCTTATTCCTTTACGTGCTTTATTTGAATAAACTGCTTCATTTTTTGCCCGCATATTTGCTCGCTTTATCTAGCAGTGATGCTGATCGATCCGGTTCCCACGCGCAATTCCGCCGAACCTTTGCCAGCACCCAGCTTATTAGTATACCGGCTCCCCATCCCATCCCTTTCTGAGTTTTCGGGCAGGCCCTCTAAATCCACATTGCCAGTCCGCGATTCAGCGGTAATACTCAGGTCTGATTCCCGCGGCAACTCCAGCGTAATCCGACCCGTACTGCTTATTAACTGATACTTACCGGACAAGGGACGGGTCGAGGAAACCTCGATGCTGCCGGTGTTGGTTTCAGCAATCAAATCTCCTCCAGGATCAACTACCTGAATGCGGCCGGTGTTGTTGCGAATTTCCACCTTGCCCCGCAGATTCTCCGCTTCAATCGTCCCGGTATTCGCGACCAGCACCAGGTCCTGCTCCATATTTTCCGCGAATACCCGGCCGGTGCCGCTATCCACGTTCACCTTCACCCCAACTGGCACGGCTACTTCCAAGTCAACCGCCAGCATCCGCTCCGACCAGTTTTGTGTCTCCGGCATTTGAATTAAAACCCGATCGCCTTCCCGTTTAATCTCCGGATTGATAGAGTCAGCCAATTCCCGAGCTGGCCCGTGGTCTGAGGAACGAATCACCGCGTTTACTTTCAGTTCGTTTCCGGGAGCCGAGCTAAGCTTTACCTGCCCGACCTTATTCTCAATAAATAGCAGTTCTCCGGCTTTCAACGGGATCGGCTCCGCTGCCCAGCTCCGCTTATAGGCTAAAGCGGAATCCTCCCAGGGAATGACGTTTAAAATGCCGCCAAAATCTTTACTGACCGTCGCCACGGTATAAGCCACCCCGCCGGCCATTAACAACAGGATCAGCAAAACCAGGCTGCCCACATGAAAACGGACTTCGTTTTCCCCGGCATCCCCCGCTAGCATCCGCCGGACGAAATACTCTGCCCCTACCCCAACCAAAAGCAGCGGCCACAGTTTCCAGAGCCCGGACAAATTAGCAATTAAACCGAAGTTATAACCGAGAAGGGCCAAACCACTGACAATCAAAGCGATGGCTAAGGTAATGGGGCCTACCTTATAGGTCTTCTTTTCCATTCGGGCTCCCTCCTCGCAAGTTTCGATACAGGATAAACGCACCCACCGCGATGATTAACAGCGGAGAAATCAAACGTTCCATCACCCCGTGATTCAATAGATAAGGGACGTAGTTATTGATCAGCGCTAAAACCCCTAATCCGACTAAACCGTACCCCGTATAACTTTGCCAATTGGGGTATTCCCCCAGATTAACCAAAACCTTATCCTCCGTCACCAGGCCTTGCCGCATTTTCCGCACAATTTGCAGGGTGTCAAAGATGGAATAAAACATGACCACCGGGATTACTAAAGCGACAATATCGATGTTCGTCAGTTCCTGTACAAAGATCGTGCCAAAAAAGATAATCAGGGTCTGCAGGCCTCGATTCATAAGTCCCAGATACATATAGCCAGCTCCCGGGATGAGCGAGAACAGAAAAGCCAGTAAGCGGCTTTTGTTGTCCAGGGCAGTATACCGGACTTCTGCCCCGGCCACTTTTTCCTCCAGGCAAGGGCGGCAGTATTCCCGGTCCCGCAAGGTGATCCCGCACTCTGGGCAGAGCGGTTTATGGCAATTGGTACACAGCGCTTCTGCTTCCGCTTCCGGATGATTTACGCATTTCATTTAATTTACTCCTCCTCCCTCCAGAATATTTTCTGGGTATACCCCTCCGCGGCACCAGCCGCCTGCTCCCATACCTGATCGGTTAACCGATCATAGAGTTGTACAAACCCGGTCACACCCTTGCCGGCCGCTAACATTTGCTCTCCTTCCATCCAGGTACCAGCATTCCAGAATAATACCAGGGTAACGGCAGCGGCCGCCACCAAGTCCCGCAGGAGCGGCAACAGCGGTTGGGTGCTCTCCGACCATTTCGACCTTCGGTTGAAAGAAGACCGGTTTTGCAGCGAAGAGCCGCTTTGGGCAACTGCTGTTTTGCGCTCTGATTTCTCTGTTTCCCTTTTCTCAACTTCCGCCATCACTGAGACCCAAAAATCTTCGGCTGCCGGTTCCACTTGCCAGAGGTCTAACCGGCGATCCAGCTGCCGCAGTTCCTCCAATTCGGCGGCACAGGCCGGGCAACTGACCAGATGCCGCTCCAGGGCCTGCGCCTCAGAAGATGGGCATTCTCCAGCCTGATACCGGCTCAGGTTGTTCTTTACTTTCCGGCACTGCATCGCCTGCACCTCCCCTCATGCGTTCCCGCAGCTGCTTTTTGGCCCGATGGATCCGCGTAGCCACTGTCTTCTCCGATAAATCCAGAATCCCGGCAATCTGCTGATAACTAAGCCCTTGATAATGGTGGAGAATCAACGCTGTTCGATAACCTTCCGGCAGCGCCCGTACCGCCCGCTGCAATTCCCGAATCCTTTCGCGGGCCAAAAACTGTTCCTCCGGCCCCGGGCGAATGTCCGGCAGATTAACATCGCGGAGGTTTGAATCTCCCCCGGCTGACCGGTGCTGCTGATCACGACTCTGTTTGCGCAGCAGGTCCAGGCAGACATTCGTGGCGACCTTATAAAGCCAGGTAGTAAAACTCGAACGGAAATCAAACCCAGGCAAAGATCTAAATAACTTGATAAAGATCTCCTGGGCCGCATCCCGGGCATCTTCCGGCGAGGCCAGCATTCGGCTGGTCAGGCCGTAAACCTGGTTCTGGTACCGGCGCACCAATTCACCGAATGCCGTCTGGTCCCCAGCCTGGGCTTTTTTTACTAACAGGTCGTCAGCTGCTGCCATACTAAGCGTTAAACCTCTTTCAAAACCGCTTTTAAGAGCTATCTAACCATTAGACGAATGAAACCCCGCTTTTCTTTCACCAATGCCAAATAAATTTATCATAATTTTTTCAACTATTTTGTTTAAATCTCTCATCTCTCAATTACTATAATGCAATTATATACTGAAATTATTTCTCACCATATGACCAGATTTATAAATCCAAAATATCCATAAACCAATTAATCCGCTTAGGATCCGGGTTTCGAAAGGCAAATGCAAAACCCTTACCTTGTTCTGGTAAGGGTCTATTTGGCTTTAGCCGAATGATTTAATTATCGAGAAACTATTAAAATATAAGATCGCACTCCAGGGTAACATCAAACATATGCTGCTTGCCTTTAGTAAAGGGAAACTCTTCCGGGTCCGGCACAATCTTAGTTAAGTATATTTTAAAGCGGGGATTTAACTTTTCATTTTCTTGGCGGCAAAACTCTATTTCCTCATACAAAGCTTCCTTCGAGTCAGCGGAAATAAATATGCTTCCAAAATAGTCGCCCAAGTTACATCATCTCCTTTAGCTTAAAATTATTTAAGAAATTCTAACATAATTTATAAGCCTTAGCAATTAACGGGCAAACGTCCAATTTTCCTGAGCCTTAGCTATAAATTACTACCCGGGATTGATTCAATCCCGGGAATTCTCCACATATATTAATACACCTGTATTAATCTGCCGGTATTAATGAACCTGACATCTGCACTAATATACTATGCCTATTTCCCTAGATATATCCAAAACCTCAACTTAAAGGAGGTTCAATTTAATGGAAAATAATTCCGATATGCCGTATAGCCAGCTGCTGTCCCAGACCTATATCGCGGTTGGTTTTCCCATAGGAATGTTAGCCGCTCCCGGCCAGGAAGACCCGTTAAATCAGGGTGATCCTTTGTTTTGGATCCGCTATGGCGATAAATTCCATGGTATTACCCCTTTGGCCATGCTCGTCTGGTTAAGAGCCATGAACCTGGCCACGGGTGAGGAGATTTATGAATATCTGCTGAGCAAAAAGGTGCTTGAGTTTCCGGAATTATTAGTCAATTTAATCAATGATCTTTTAGCCGAGGGATTAATCCTGCCCTATAACCCGGGCCAATTATCCGCCAAAATCCTGTCCCTTAGAGTAGTAGCCCAAGGGTTGGGCCTGGGGGTCAATTCCGAAACCCCAAAAGAATTTTTAATCAGTCATTTTGATGGCCGACCGGTAGCCGGACTTGATTTTGCTTCCTACATTCTTTGGATGTATTTTGACGGTCTGCGCACCTTACAACAGGCTATTCAAGATGCGGCCGTATTTCTCCAGATAGAACAAACCTCCCTGATCGACCATGCCGCGTCCCTGCTCCCGGTCCTGCTAAAAACTCATTCTGTATTTTTAGACCTTGCCCTAAAAGCCGCGGCGCCAACTAAAAAACCGCCGAAAAAATTTAATTACCCCTTCTTAGTCCAGCCCTGAATCCGATAATTCCGTATTTTAGGAAATTGCTTTTTTGTGATATGGAAGGTGTTCCGAGATATAGCGGTCTACTTCCTCGGGAGAAATATTCAAAGCAACGGCAAACTCCTCGTGCAATTGTTTTTCCGCTGTTTTCATTATGCTCTCATCGACTTTGGTCAGTTTCTTCCCCATGCCCACTCTCTCTTGTTTCTTTAGGTAAAGGGTTCTGATCAGTTTTATCCATTCTTCGGTTTTGCCCGTTTTCAGAGCAGCTTTAAATTGCTCCGTTCTTAGGGAGTTGTCGTTTATCCAACTCATTTCTTTATCGGGCATGGATGCGATCAAGGATAAAACATCATCTTTGCTGATAATTTTGCGCATAGCCACCTTTGTGTTTTGGACTGGGGTTTTAATAGTAGTTCTTTTGTCAAAAAGAGGACGTAAAACATAGTATTCAGTTTCTTGGTCGAGATACTTTTCTTTAGCGATATCCGTAATCTGGCAGACGCCGGTTAAGCCATACACGACTCGATCGTTCACCTTGAACATAAATTTTGCCTCCTTAAATCTATGAATGTAGCTGCGTAAAAGCTGAAACTAAAGCAATGAATCTGCTTTCTGCTGCGCAACGGCCATCCGCACAGCGAATTTTACTCTGTATACATAATTTTAGCATTAAATGAAGATTTAATGTAAGGTTTACCGTTTAAAAAATAAAGAGGCTAATTATGCTGACACAACAGAAAACAGAAAACAAAAATCCAGCAATCGCTTTTCGGGATTAAAATCAAATTATAGCCCTCAAGTAGGATTCAGTGTGCATTACATTATGCATTTATAAATTACGAACGGAGGCTAGGAGTTGGCATAGCTTGGCCTCATCCTTTTTGCCCGGATTGCGCTCTACGCCAGTCATGACATCAATGAATCCGGTTTTTGTGCGGGTCACCAGCCCACAGACATTCTCGGCATTGATACCACCAGCGATGATGACCGGCTTGGAAGATCGGCTGATTATTTGCGAGCAGAACCCGAGGTCAAGCGCGGTACTGTGTTCAGATGCGTTCGCGGGACTGCGGGTATCCGCCAACAATCCGTAAACGCTGGTACTGCACAGTTTCTCTACGATCGTTTCGAGATCAGCAGTGCCAAATTGTAAAATACGATCGCTCAATAGCGGAGGAACGGTTTTTATCACGCCGATATTCAGTTCCCGCAGGGCGGCGGCGATGATCCTGGTTTCCTCCAGCGTTTCCTGATAATGAAGCTGAACCAGGGATGGGCGTAGATCGGCGGCCAGCTGGATCACTTTATCTGGAGATCCCCCAGTAACCAGGCAGCTTAGGTGCGGCAGCTGAACCAAACGCAGCAAAGCGCGGGTTTCGTCGCAGCTCAGATTCCAGGGGACGGGAAGGGGGTATTCCGTGACAAAACCCAGAATATCCACTCCCAGCTTCCGGCACATTTTTACGTCCTCTTCGTTCGTCAAACCACATATTTTCACTTTGATGCCGGCCACGAAACCTCAGCTCCCTGCTAAACCTTGTCTCAGCGCTAAGCTTCCGCTTCTCACTTAACCTTATCTCATCACTAAGCCTTATCTCACCGCTAAACGTCATCTCCCGCCCCGCTGCTGAAAGCCTGGTAGGCCGCGCCCAAATTTTCCGCCTGCCAGATTGCGGTTCCGATCAGTACGGCATCAGCACCCGCTCTAATAGCAGCTTGGGCCTGGCTTGGGGTTTGAATGGAACTTTCACTGATCAGAATCGAATCCGGTGGCTTAGCTGCGGCCAGCAATGCGGTGGTCGCTACAGTCCCCTCATCTATTTCCAGTTTCAGTATATCACGGTTGTTGATGCCGATTAGTTTGGCGCCGATATTCCCGGCCAGGACCAATTCTGCTTGGGTATGTGCCTCAACCAGTGGCTCAAGTCCGATCTTTAAAGCTTCTTCATAGAGTCTGATCAGCAGCGGCATTGGCTGGATGGCGCAGATAAGCAGAACTGCCTCTGCCCCAAAGTCTCGGGTGATCTTCAGATCATCAACGGAGCTGATAAAATCCTTACGCAAAAGGGGGAGCTTTGTTTCTGCGGCAATTCGTTCCAGCAGTTTTAAGGAGCCCCCAAAGTTTTTGGACTCGGTTACCACGGACAGGGCCGGCGCACCAATCCCCGCCAGCAGCTTGGCCGCTTCCGCCGGATCTCTTCCGCGCAGCAAATCCCCCGCCTTGGGAGATCGGCACTTGATATCCGGAATGACCGGGATGAACCCGGCTCGATTTCGGGCGATAAGGGCAGCAGAAAAATTCTGGTTCATGGGCTACACCAAAAAAGAGTTGGACATTTCCCGCATCTGCTCTAACTTGGCCGCTGCCGCACCGCTGGCGATCAGTTCACCAGCCAGGGCAATTCCTTCCGCAAAGCTGATTGCTTTGCCTCCCACTTTCAGGGCACCGGCCGCATTAAGCACAATCGCATCGCGTCTAGGACCAGTAATTTCCCCGGAGAAGACCCCCCGGATCGTGGCCGCGTTT
The DNA here is from genome assembly GCA_964556555.1 of uncultured Syntrophomonadaceae bacterium. GTDB lineage: Bacteria > Bacillota > Ch66 > Ch66 > Ch109 > CAYXHK01. The sequence goes on along the minus strand of CAZKWP010000025.1, from coordinate 7,239 downwards.
TCTTCCGGGGTGCCGGTTTTAATCTCTCCCAGAGTACAGCGCGCCAGTCCGAAGTCCTCGGGCGCAATCTCATAGGTGATGATCTCGCCGTCTATAAGCTCATTGATCAAAGTCTTACCAAGCAGAGAGATTTCGTCCAGGCCATCCAGACCGTGCACAAACATGGCATTGGTATAACCGAGTTCTCTCGCTACATAAGCTACGGTATCCAGCAATTCCCGTTTGTAAACACCCAGGATATGCCGGGGGGCGAAAGCCGGGTTGATCAGCGGGCCGATGATCGTATAGAAAATGGTTTTGATACCGAGTTCCGCTTCCGCCGGCAGTACTTTACACATAACCGGGTGAAACAGAGGGGCATAGATGAAGGCAATGCCGATCTCCTCAATCAGTTTCTCCGCTTGAACCGTAGTCAGGTTGATATTGATCCCCAAAGCCTCCAACACGTCCGCGCTGCCGGACAGGCTGGAAATAGAACGGCTCCCGTGCTTGGCAATGGGAATCCCGGAGGCCGCGGCAACAAGGGCCGTTGCGGTGGAGATATTGAAGGTACTTAACCCGCCTCCAGTACCGCAAGTGTCCATCAAATCCTCCTCCACCCGGGGCTTTAAGGGAACACAGTTTTCTCGCATCGCTTTGGCAAAGTACGCCATTTCCTTCATGGAAGTGCCTTTCATCAGCAGCGCTACCTGAAAAGCAGCGATTTGCACCGCACTGACCTCATCATTGTTTATGGAATTAATCAGTTGAAAAATCTCGGATTCATTAAGTTCCTGATTCGTTGTGGCCTTGGTCAGAATAGTTTTATACATTTTTTCTTCCCCCTTGTATATTTCTTGTATCTTTGATTAACGGGTTTATCTTTAAATAACGTTTGTATCTTTAATTAACGGCAGCTTCAATGCTTTTTTTCATCTGGCGTACATAGCCTGAAACCGGCTCAACACTTGCTCTTCCGTACTCCGCAACCAATTTTACAATGGCGCTCCCCACAATTACCCCATCCGACAGCTGCGCCATGCGGGCAGCCTGCTTGGGGGTTGAGATGCCAAAGCCAATCGCGCAGGGTACTGCGGTAACTTCCCGAACCTTTTCGATAATTTCGCTGAGGTCGGTGGTGATCTCCCGGCGTACGCCGGTCACGCCCAGGGAGGATACGCAATAGATGAATCCTTGAGCTTCTCCGGCAATCTTGGCGATCCGTTCTGCGGAAGTAGGGGCAATCATCGAAATCAAATCAACGCCGCAACTAGCGCAGACATCCGCTAATTCCGCTTTTTCCTCAAAAGGCAGATCCGGAACGATGATCCCGTCAATACCGCATTCAGCGCACCGGGTTAAAAAGCGGACTTTCCCATAAGTGAAAATCGGGTTTAAATAGGTCATAAACAGCAGCGGGACCTCCGTCTTTTGGCGGAGCCGCTCGACCAGTTCAAACAGTTTATCCGTGGTACAGCCGGCCTTCAGTGCCCGTTCATCCGCATCTTGAATGACGATTCCTTCGGCTACCGGGTCAGAAAAAGGAATCCCGATTTCGATCAGATCCGCACCCGCTTCCGCCATGGCCAGGACCAGTTTTTCCGTAGTTTCAAGATCCGGATCGCCGCCCGTAATAAAGGCAATAAATACCTTGCCGTCTGCAAAGGCTTTAGCAATTCTATTCATAAAGGCTTACCCCCTTATATCGGGCAATGGCCGCTACATCCTTGTCGCCCCGACCCGATAGATTAACCACAATGATTTGATCCTTAGCCAGCTGAGGAGCCAATTTCCGGGCGCCGGCAACGGCGTGGGCACTCTCAAGCGCGGGAATGATTCCTTCGGTACGGGAGAGATATTCAAAGGCGTCTACTGCTTCATCATCTGTGATCGGCACATACTGGGCGCGGCCGCAATCCGCAAGTTGGGCGTGTTCGGGCCCGATTCCCGGATAGTCCAGTCCAGCCGAGATAGAGTAAACCGGGGCAATCTGACCGTATTCGTCCTGGCAGAAATAGGATTTCATCCCGTGGAACACCCCCACTGAACCATTGGCCATGGTAGCCGCGTTTTGGGGATGGTCTGCGCCAAGCCCGGCCGCCTCGCAGCCGATTAGTTTAACCGATGGATGCGAAATAAATTCATAAAAAGCGCCCATGGCATTGCTGCCGCCGCCTACACAGGCGATGACCGCATCCGGCAGTTTTCCTTCCGCCTTAAGGATCTGCTCCTTGATTTCCTGGCCAATGACTTTCTGGAAATCCCGTACCATAGTTGGAAAGGGATGCGGCCCCATAACCGAACCCAAGACATACAGGGTGTCATGCATGCGCGCAGTCCATTCGCGAAAGGTCTCGTTAACCGCATCCTTCAGCGTCATCGTACCGCTGGTAACCGGATGAACTTTGGCACCCAGCAATTCCATGCGGTATACATTCAATGCTTGGCGTTCGGTGTCTTCTTTGCCCATATAGATTTCACATTCCATATCCATCAGGGCAGCCGCGGTAGCCGTTGCCACCCCATGCTGCCCGGCGCCGGTTTCCGCGATCACCCGGGTTTTTCCCATTCTTTTCGCCAGCAGAACCTGCCCCAGTACATTATTAATTTTGTGGGAACCGGTATGATTCAGGTCCTCCCGTTTAAGGTATACCTTGGCACCGCCGAGGTCCCGGGTCATCTTGTCCGCGTAGTACAGCAGCGACGGTCGGCCAGCGTATTTTTGCAGCAAACCATTCAGCTCATTTTGAAAATCCGCCTCGTTTTTGTAGTATTCGTAAGCTGCTTCCAGTTCCTGCACGGCCGACATCAAGGTTTCCGGGATATACTGCCCGCCGTAGCCGCCAAATCTTCCTTTCTGCACATCCAACACCTCATTTCATGATTTTGTTTGCTTTTTCAGGATGTTTTAAAAAATAAAAACCGGAAAGAAATAAAAATTGAGAAACAAAAAAGCTTTTATCCTGTTAAAAGGACAAAAGCTTACACTTCTGCGGTACCACCTAAATTAATGCACAAAAAATGCATCCACTCCATTTACGTACTATCATACGCATCCCCTTGATAACGGGCGAGAATCCCGTTGGGTATTACTTGGTCAAAGACCTTTCTCCCCAGCTTCCTGAGTCCATTCCATACTACATCGCCTGTTGCAATCACACCGTTCTGCAACTCTCTGCAAGGCAATTACAAAGCATGTACTCTTCTCAATCATCAGTTTAAGTATTAAATTAGTTTAATACTACTGCAACTTTTGCTATTTATCAAGTTTTTTAATTACGGAGTTGCGGGTTAGCCGTAAAACCATTGTGATTATCCTCTTTTATTATAGGAGCAACCGCCACAAATTCAACAATATGTTCATTTTCCGCTGACAAATAATACTCCCAAGTCGGGTCTTCAAAGAAATACTCAAAAGCGGTTTTTATCGGAACATCCGGATAGTCATCAAAATGAACAAGTTTACACCAGCGAAAGGCTCTCTGCTATAGTTATTTTGCGCATCCAAACCCAGCTGCATAAGTAGTCTTGTTTCCCTGAGCATCCTTATACTCAATCTCCGGTAAAGCAGCTAATGCAGCCGGGGTGGCTGCCGCCATGGTGAAAACATCGGTATAAACTTCTGCAACCCCCGACAACTGGAAGTAAATCGGATGCGAGCCGGCTTCGCCTATGGCTTGATTGATCTCACCGATATGACTCTCATCCATCAGATAATCAATACTGTACGCTTTACTCCAAATAATTACTGAGTTGTTTGGAAAGGTGTCGTTTGAAATGGCGGTTACGGTGAACTTACCGGCGTCGTACCCGGTGTTGTTGTTTTCGTCCGATTCAGATACGGTGTTGGTGGCATCGGCGATCGCCCCCACATAGTAGCTGCCTCCTGCCAAGGTGGCCGGGATGGTCAGGTTGGTAGTGTTGGTGCTTGATGCTCCCGCCGCCAATCCGGCGGCCACACTCCGTTGTCCCAGGAGGATGTCGCTGCTGGTTATAGTGGCATCTGCCGACAGGTAGTATTTTACGTAGAATGCAGCTGATGTTGCGCTGTTTCCCTGGTTCTTGATAGTGTTGGTCACGCTGATGGTTCCCCCTGCACCCCCGGTGTCGGGTCCGTCTATGCTTTGCACGATCAGATCTCGATAAGGTGGTATGGCACTCAACGCATCAGCCCTTCCAGAACCAAAGACATAATCTGTACCGGAAGAACCAAGGTCGACTGCTCCGTTAACCACCATTGTTCGTATTTCTTCAGCAGTCACCGCCGGAAACTTTGACCAGACCAATGCGGCTATGGCAGCTACATGAGGTGCTGATGCACTGGTGCCGAGAAATGGGCTGCCAAACCCTCCGACACCGGTTACGCTTACCCCATCCGTTGCAGAAATATCGGGTTTGCTTCGTGTTTGGCTAGATGGGTACCTTATGGTCACCGGCCCCTGGGAAGAATAAGGCTCAATTTGGTTTGGAGTTGCTGCATCCACAGCCCCCACAGCTATTACTCCCGGTACCGCCGGATGCCCAAAAATTGAATCAGCGGCAGTAATGTTATCTATATAAACAAGACCGGTGTTATATATAAACACTTCAAGGGTTTTTGCAGCTCCAGAATCCTTATATACCCAGATCTGTCCCTCTACCGCGGAGCCGGTGTCATTGAACCAATTAATCACCTCGATTGGGTCTCCGCTGCCATTTTGAATCATCTCGCTATAAGCCACTATTTTTTGTGAATTTTCACTATATAAGTATAGATCATAGTCGTTACTTGACGAACCGAACTTATCGTTCCACTGTAAAACAGTTGATAACGACCCGCCTGCGGGGATACGCACATATAATGAGTCATAAGAGGAGGTGCCACCGCTGAAATCATGCCAATCGGATAATTCCCCAGAGTCTAGTGAATGAAACGTTCCCTGGTAATGCGTACAGGCGTCATTTCCAGCTGCAGAAACATAGACAAAATTATTGCTGGACAATAATGAGTCGATGTGTTTGGCTACAGTCCCGTCTTCAAAAAAAGGCTCCTGAATCCATCCTATGTCATCACAGATTACATTGCACCCGGCGGCTAACAGTTCGTCAATCGCACTGTTAAAGGCCACTATATTAGTTCCTCTGTCATGGAAATAAAGTTCTGCTCCCGGCGCCGAGTCGTGGACGATCTCCAGCATAGCCGTACCCTCATCGCCCCCGACGGAGTTGCTCAGTACGTTAAGATCGGCCGGCAGATCGCCACTATTGCGGGATACGGTCCAATGGTCAACCCCGTTGGCTATAATACCCACCTTAATACCGGATCCGTCCGCTCCAACCGATTCACGGAACTGATCTGTGCGCAGGATACTGTCACCTTCACTAGTTACGGATCCAACTCGAGTTACTGGAGGTATTACAGTCTGGATACCCAATACCCCTTTGAGTGAGGCTAGAGATTCCAGTTTACTTACCGGCACCCATGCCACCGCCAGATAATTTTTATCGTCCCAATCAGTTAGCTTGCTGGCATACGATTTGATAGTATCGATACTGCTATCAACACCCATACGAATATACACATATGCCAAATCCTCGTTGGATCTGTTGACTACCTCACCACTGGAACCGCCAGCGGCAATAAGCTGCTTCTGACCTTTCATCTGCTCCCGAATCTTTTCCCTTGTCGTACCAGGTGGGATATAATCTCCATCGATCAGCTGCAATAAATCCGAGCTTAATTTTTTATGACTTTCTTTCATGACCGATTTATCAATTGTAAGAATTAATTTTTTGTCAATAGCCTGTTTAGGATTTTCTAAAAACTTAGAATTAACATCCGGCTCGTTCGCAAGATATACTCTCGCCTCACCTAAAAAGATAAATGTTAATGAAAGTAAAATAGTTAACGCTAGAACAACCCTTTTTCTCATCAAAAAATCTCCCCCCAATAAAAATAGGAATAATTTTAGAGATAGTATAAAATCTAAATGTTTATTAACCCGCAACCTTTCTCTTACGACAGATATAAATATTTCTTTAAGGTAATAACGAATTCCTTCCGGACGAGTTAAAAATTTCCTAAAAGTTTTTAGAAGATTAGTCAGCCACAAGAAAAATTTATTATAAGAGGAAATTGCATAATAGCAATTTCCCTGATTTTAGCGGGGATAAGGTTAAGGGAGCAGGTAAATAACTGCTCCCCTTTTCAATCATTTTTTTATTTTGGCTGTATTGGCCGCGATTTGATATATTTTGGCGGCATTTTCTCTTTAAGACCCCAATCGCCGCTAAAATAAAAAATCCCGCAATCGCTTGCAGGATCTTAGCTTACATATGGCGCGCCCGGCGGGATTCGAACCTGCGACCTCCGGATTCGTAGTCCGTGACTCTATCCAGCTGAGCTACGGGCGCAAAATAAAAATTTAAAATGGCGGAGAGAGAGGGATTCGAACCCTCGAAGCGAGTTTAAGCTCGCTTAATCGCTTAGCAGGCGACCGCCTTCGACCTACTCGGCCATCTCTCCATACTAAATCATTGCTGAGAACCATTCATTATTATACGTTCGCAGGCGGTAAAAGTCAAGCTGACCTTCTGCTGGATAGAGTTAATGCCCCGCCCAAACCGCACAGGAAAACGCACCGCAAAAAAGCACACCAAAAATACACCGCAAGAACTCACCGGCAGCGGACCGACCCCCTACTTGATCGAGTTAATGCCCTGTTTCAGTTTTTCAGCGCTGATTCCTCCCCGGTGATTTGACACGACCCGGCCCTCAGCGTTGATAAAATAGGTCATAGGTATGGCGGAAACGCGATATGTTTTAGCGGCATCCTGCCCGTTGTCAAAATACACGGGGAAACTGTAACCCTGCTCCGCCACATACTTTTGCCCTTTTTCCGGCGTCTCCCGCTGCTTATCCACCAGGTCTACCATCAGGAAAACGACTTGATCCTTATTCGCTAGGTAGGCGTCGTTAAAATACGGCATTTCCGATTTACAGGGGGGGCACCAGGAAGCCCAGAAATTTAATACCACCGGCTTGCCTCTAAAATCGGACAACCGAACCTCCTGGCCGCTTCTGTCGTAGACTACAAAATCATCGGCCGACGCCTTGTCGGTTGCCTTATCGTTTTGCTGGGTCAGGTCGCTTAAGCTATACGGTTCGTAATTTTCCGAGAAATTAGTATAAACCAGATAAACGACATCTAAAAAAATGATAAAAATTATAATTCCTATAACTAATTTAAACTTACTGTTCATTTCCCGTCCCTCCTAAAA
>CAZKWP010000024.1:0-19884 GCA_964556555.1 uncultured Syntrophomonadaceae bacterium | reverse complement strand
TATAAATGGCCACTGTAATCAGAATGGCGTTGATTAAACACATTAAAATATCAACCGGGTATTTACCAATAGCGGGGAAGATATTGCCCAATTCCCCAAGGAACATCAGGGTGACGCCAACCGTGATTAGATTTATTCGGCCGGGCTGAATAATTCCTCGACGCACGCTCAATCGGGACTTTACAATGATCGTGGCAATTATTAAAAACATAAAAATATAGACTGGGGTAGCCAAGATGCCTAAGGAGTAAACAAATTCAACCATTCGATAAGTCTGGCCGTTATTCGTTACGTAAGTAGTGACTACATTCGCTTCGGTTACAACCCGGCCCGTTATATTAAGGATGAGGGCAATGCCGGTTAAGAAACCCCAAAAAATTGTCGCAAGCCAATTAATTGAGTTAGTGAATATAGAGACAAAGTAATACAGAAGAAAGGGAACCAAAATTGTCCCCACGAGCATTACCTTATTCCAAAACAGAGCCCCGGGATACAACGGCAGTTTCATTAAGAGAGCGGGTGCAGTCCAGATAATCAGCGCGCCCAGCACCCACATAAATGACCGGATGTACGTATCTTTTTGGGAAATAGCCATAAACAGCATCAATAAGCAATAACTAGCCAAGGCAATTATGGGAGTTGCCCAAAAGAATATTTGGAGGAACGGCATCAAACCACCTCTTTTCCGGCCCCGCCCCGCGCTATTTTTAATACTTCAATCACGTCATACGGTGAGGGGTTCATCTTTCGGAGAACCCGCCCGAAGCTCTGGTTGTAAGTGCTGATAGTCCCGGTGGGAATGATGGTTACTACCAGCGGATCGATCCCCAGCAGCTTTTTTAAATCTTTATAATCGGCATCAATGTAGCGAAAATAGATAGCCAGGTGTTCGTTGAGAATATCTTTGGTCAAGGCACTTTTGGTTCCTCCCGGACTGGCCTCGACATATAGGTGTAAAAACGCTCTTTGCTGCTCATCGAAATCCTTGATGGCAAACCATGCGCCGAGATCCAGTTTAGAAACCTTTATGGCTTCCGTTATGGTTGCTTCGGATATCCTGGTAAATCCGGCAATGTCAATAACCGTTGGTCCGCGGTCGACATAGACAAAGTGAGGCAGCTTTACGCCAGTTTGTTCATCGCTAAAGGAGAGACATTTAAACATATCTCCTGACCGGTAGCGGGCGAAGGCCCCGCCTTTTAAGTTGGAAATGACCAGTTCGTATTCATTGCCGGTAACTAATTCGTCCAGCAGATAGGTATTTGGAACGTAATCAGGATTTTTCAGGTTCTCCTCCATCTCCGATTTGGGAATGAATTCGAAAAAACAAACATCCGGGAAAAACACTAATCCATTTTTAGCCCAAGTTTCGGTGGCGATACAGGCTGGTTCGGTTCCGCCGAACATCTCCAGCGGTTTTACACCCCAGAAATACTCGATCTTTTGTTTCAGACTGGCAGAATCGGTGCCAGCGCAGATTAGACCCTTAAGGTCCCAAATATCTTTCGGCATAACCGGTATTTTCGTCTGCTTGCTTTTTAGCCAGGCTTTAAACAGGCGGTAATTGGTTTTAAAGGAATTTTGGGAAACTTTAAATCCTTTGCCGGAGGAATCCCCCGAAGCAAAGGTCTCCCCTATTTTAACGATGATACTGCTTAGTCCGAAAAACAGGTCTACCCCGGTTTTCATTCCCAGCTTAAAACCGGCCTTATTCCTTTCGCTGAAGCCCATTTTTTCGGCTTGTTGGGTTGGCGGTAAAAAATTGATGTTTATTTCATTGGCTAGGACATGGGGGACAATCCCGGTGACAAAGGGCAAAGGAGCCATACCATAAAGGAAATTATCCCCGCTCCTTAAAGTAAAATAACCCTTTTTACTGCTGGTAGCCAAAATCATACACGCTACAAGGTTGTTTTTATAGCTTTTAATCATACTGTCGGTATAGGGAGCTACTTTAATCGGATTAATGGCACCTTCCCAAGTAGTTTCGATCCAAATTAAAGTTTTGGAGGGAAGCGCCGATTCAACTTTCGGTAACAATAAATCCGCATAATCTTCATAGGTGGTCAGCGGAACCGTCCGTCGGTATTCGTCAACAGTAGCGGGTTTTTTCCCTTTCATAATCCGCTTGCCCAGTTCACATTTGGCGTAAATCTCAATCTGTTCCAGCATGAGGCGATTTTGGATAGCCATAAATTCCGGCAGCGATAAATCTAAAAAACCGCAATACTCCTGCCAGACTTGCTCAAATTGTTTATTTTTAAGTTTATCGTCCAAAATCATTATTAATTTCCTCGTGCTGTTTTTAATGTCTTCTGATAAAGCATGACCGGATCAGGGATTAAAAAGAGGCGGTTTTTATACTACGCATAACCCCTGATAGTTTTAGGGAAAAGCCAACGATCTTGTACGTAAACGTGGATAATATCCATAACCGTCCAGATAAGGCCGGTCCACAGCACCGTAATTTCGCCTGAGGCCAAGAAGAGAAAGAGAAGAAAAAGATAAACCAAACATCATACCAGAATGGCGGCAAAAGGCATAGATCTCGGTATTTACCTGAGCAGAGCGCTTGCTTAAATCCAGGTGAGTCTTAGTAAATAGCAAGGCAAAAAACAAGGAATAGGTGAGCAAGGCCAAGGAAATTACGGCAGGTAATGCGTTGATTAATTGCCGGGGAATAGAAACCTGGAAAGAAACAGGAGATACAAGCAGGAGCAAAACGGCGGAAACCGCCAAGAGCAAAAAGCCCAAAGGAAAGCAAAGGTTAAAGTACTTATGGAGATTGATAACCTTATTTATATCATTTATATCAAAAATATATAATAAAACAAAACCCAGACAACCCAAGACAATAAAAATCATGAGTTCTCCACCAACTGTCTGATTCCAATTTTTAAATAAAATGCTCATTAGGAAGGATAATGAGTTAATCCTAGTCCGAAATTATACTCGGTATAATTTTAATATTGTCATATAATTCTGGATTAATTTGCATATTCCTGCTTGAAAGACTGTATTTACAATAATTTTTCGCCTTTTTAGGCTCAAATGTTTAAAAAAAGTAAAAAACAACGGCCAGTTTTGTGCTGCCGGTAGTTTTAACGGTAAAATCAAAGCTAGTCTACGATCGCGGGTAATTTGCCGCCTTGATTTTTTTGAAAAGATAGGCTATATTGCTATATTATTTGGCAATTAAACTAGGAGAGTGCTAAGATGCTTTATTTCAGAAATGGGGTGTTTGGCTTTGTCAACTAAGCAATTCAAAACGGAATCAAAGAGATTATTAGAGTTGATGATTAACTCGGTTTACACGAACCGGGAGATCTTTTTACGCGAATTGATTTCGAATGCCAGCGACGCGCTTGATAAGCTGTATTATCGGTCTTTAACCGACCAGAATGTGGGAAAAAAGCGGGAGGACTTCGGCATCGAAATTATCATTGATGCCGAGAATAGAAGTCTGTCCTTGGTGGATAACGGCTGCGGGATGACCAAAGATGAGTTGGAAACTAATCTGGGGACTATCGCCCAAAGCGGGTCTTTATCCTTCAAAAAAGCCGCTGAATCCAAAGATGATATCGACATAATCGGTCAATTTGGCGTTGGTTTTTATTCCGCGTTTATGGTCAGCCAAAAAGTGACGGTGCGCAGTAAGGCCTATGGTGCTGAGGGGGCTTATCAATGGGAATCCGAAGGGATCGAAGGTTATACCCTAACGGAGAGCTATAAGGAAGGTTTTGGTACCGAGGTTATTCTTATCTTAAAAGATAATACCAGCGAGGAAAACTATGATGAATTCCTGGATGAATTCAGAATAAGAACGTTGGTCAAAAAATACTCGGATTATATCCGCTATCCGATCCGACTGAAAATTATTGGAAAACAGCCGCTTCAGAACGGTTCGGAGACGGAGGTTGCGGGGGATCAAGAATCTGACATCCTAAACAGCATGGTTCCGATCTGGCGAAAAAATAAAAAGGAACTGACTGCGGATGACTATCATTACTTCTACAAAGATAAATTTTACGATTACGAAGACCCATTGCGGGTAATCCACAGCAGCACTGAGGGAACGGCAACCTATAATGCCCTCATGTTTGTCCCAGGCCGGACCCCTTATAATTACTACACCAAAGAATACGAAAAAGGTTTGCAGCTCTATGCCAGCGGGGTTCTAATCATGGACAAATGCGCTGACCTTTTGCCGGATCACTTCAGTTTTGTGCGGGGTCTGGTAGATTCGCAGGACCTCTCGCTGAATATTTCCCGAGAAATGCTTCAGCAGGACCGGCAATTAAAACTTATTGCAAAAAGCTTAGAGAAAAAAATTAAAAGCGAACTGCTGGATATGCTAAAACAGGAGAGGGAAAAATACGAGCAGTTTTTTAAGGCTTTTGGCCTCCAATTAAAGTTTGGCGTTTACCATGAGTTTGGGACACATAAGGAACTGCTGCAGGATTTGCTGCTGTTTTATTCGTCCAAAGAGCAGAAGTTAGTCACCCTGGATGAATACCTGGAACGGATGCCGGAAAATCAGAAGTTCATTTACTATGCGACCGGGGAAAGTGTGCAAAGGGTGGAACGCTTACCTCAAATTGAATTGGTGAAAGACAAAGGTTATGAAATCCTGTACCTTACTGATGAAGTGGATGAGTTTGCCTTGCGGATGCTGCATGCTTATAAGGGCAAGGAATTTAAATCAGTTTCCAGCGGGGACTTAGGACTGGAGGGTGAGGACGAAAAGGAAGCGGAAAAACAAGCGGAGAATTACAAAGAGCTGTTCCTTTTTATGCAGGATTTATTGACCGGCAAGGTGAAAGAGGTACGCTTATCCACGCGGCTTAAGTCGCATCCAGTCTGCTTAACCAGCGAAGGGGCCTTATCCCTGGAAATGGAGAAGATTTTAAACGCCCTGCCCCAGGAGAATAAAGTAAAGGCGGAACGGGTGCTGGAGATTAACGGAAATCACCCGATATTAAACAAGCTGAATCAGTTGTTCGCGGAGGATAAGGAGAAGCTAAAAGCCTACAGTGAGCTTTTATATTCCCAGGCCTTGCTGATTGAAGGATTGTCGCTCGAAGACCCGCTAACTTTCTCCAATTTGCTCTGTGAACTGATGGTCGAAAAAGGATGCGAACCGATTTAGTTTGAAATTTCGGATGGCCAAAAGAGTTGTAAGCTTATTATTAACGATTAGTTCCGGAACCAATTTAACCCTAAAATTAATTCCCTTGTCCCCTGAGGGGACAAATGATTTAATTCACAAAGGTTTATTGAAAAGAACTAGGGCAATAACCCTAGTTCTTTTTTGGGGAAAAACCGCCCGGGGCGCGGACAATTTATTTTGGTAAATCATCGCTTAAGTCCAGCCTGAATCGCAATCCGGGATTTTTAACGGGATTGATTCCCTTGGCTACTTCCTGATATTGGCATGATACTCTTGCAGCGATTTCAGTTTCGCTTCCCGGAAGTTTTCTTCCTTATAGGCGGCAATCCCTTTGGCACTGGCTAAAGCAGCCGCCATGGTCGTAAGGTAAGGGACTTTATATTTTATGGCCGCCTTGCGGATGTAGGAGTCGTCGTATTGGCTGCGCTTATCGCCAAGGGGGGTGTTAATCACCAGGTTTATTTCCTGATTGGTGATCCCATCCACGATATTGGGCCGGCCTTCATATTGTTTTTTGATTTCTTCGCACGGGATCCCGTTTTGCTGCAGAAATTTACACGTTCCCCCGGTGGCTTTAAGCTTAAAGCCGATGATGAGGAATTCGCGGGCGGTCTCTAATGCGGCTGGTTTATCCTGATTATTCACGCTGAAAAGGACTGTGCCCGAGGTGGGCAGGGACGATTGCGTTGCTTCCTGCGCTTTATAGTAAGCCAGGCCAAAGGAATCGGCAATGCCTAATACCTCGCCAGTCGAGCGCATTTCGGGTCCCAGGATCGGGTCGACTTCCGGGAACATATTAAAGGGGAAGACGGCTTCCTTTACCCCATAATGCGGGAGTTCCCGGTTGACCAGGGTACCTAGGGGATAATCCCGACCAGTGGCTGCAGCCATCATAATTTCTGTGGCAATCCGGGCCATAGAAATGTTACAGACCTTGGATACCAGCGGTACGGTTCGCGAGGCGCGCGGGTTGGCTTCCAGGACGTAAACCCGGTCATCGGCAATCGCGTACTGCATGTTCATCAGATTACGTTCAGTTCCTTGGCAATCAGCTTGGTATATTCTTTAATGGCAGCCAGATGCCCGGCTGGGATGCTGATGGGCGGGATTACACAGGCAGAGTCTCCCGAATGGATGCCCGCCAATTCAATATGCTGCATAACCGTAGGCACGAAGGCGTCGTTTCCGTTCGCAATAGCGTCAGCCTCGGCCTCAATCGCGTTGCTGAGGAAACGGTCAATCAGGATCGGCCTTTCGGGTGTGACGTCAACTGCCGCAGCCAGGTACTGGCGGAGCATTTCCTCATCGTGGACCACTTCCATACCCCGGCCGCCTAATACATAGGAAGGACGGACCATCAGCGGATAACCAATCCGCTTGGCAATGGTCAGGGCTTCTTCCAGATTAACCGCCATCCCGGATTCGGGCATGGGGATATTCAGTTTTTCCATGATCTGCCGGAAACGGTCGCGGTCTTCGGCGAGGTCAATCGTCTCGGGTGTAGTGCCGAGGATTTTGACCCCGGCTTTGGCCAGTTCCGCCGCAATATTTAAGGGGGTTTGCCCGCCGAATTGGACGATGACCCCCAGCGGTTTTTCTTTTTCGTAAATGCTCAGCACATCTTCCACGGTCAATGGTTCAAAGTACAGTTTGTCGGAGGTGTCATAATCGGTCGAAACCGTTTCCGGGTTGCAGTTAACCATGACCGTTTCATAACCCAAATCGCGCAAGGCAAAAGCGGCATGCACGCAGCAGTAGTCAAATTCAATCCCTTGGCCGATTCGGTTGGGCCCGCCCCCCAGGATCATTACCTTTGGCCGACCCGGGGTTACGGTGGTTTGATCCGGCGCATTGTAAGTAGAGAAGTAGTACGCGGCGTTTTCTACTCCGCTTACCGGCACGGCTTCCCATCCTTCAACGATCCCCAGAGCGGCTCGACGCTGCCGAATTTCGGTTTCCGGCCGACCTAAAACCAGGGATAAATAACGGTCGGAAAAACCGTCCTTTTTGGCCTGGATAAGCAGGTCGTCGGGCAGCGGGTTGTTCTTATACTTTAGCAGTTCTTCTTCCAATTCCACGAGTTCTTTCATTTGCTGGATAAACCACGGTTTAATATGGGTTAAGCGATGCAGGTGCGCAATGTCGGCGCCTTTGCGCAGGGCCTCATACATCAGAAACTGACGTTCACTGGTTGGCTCGGCAATCAGGGAGAGCAATTCTCCCAGAGATTTTTGGTTAAAGTCTTTGGCAAAACCTAAGCCGTAACGATTGGTTTCCAGGGAGCGGATGGCTTTTTGCATGGCTTCTTTATAGTTTTTGCCGATGCTCATAACCTCGCCCACGGCCCGCATCTGGGTTCCTAATTTATCTTCGGAGCCCGGGAACTTTTCAAAAGCCCAGCGGGCGAATTTAATTACTACGTAATCCCCGGAAGGGGTGTATTTATCCAAAGTTCCGTCCCGCCAGTAAGGGATTTCGTCCAGGGTCAGGCCGGCGGCCAGCAGGGTGGAAACCATCGCAATGGGGAAGCCGGTGGCTTTGGAAGCTAAAGCGGAGGAGCGGGAAGTCCGGGGATTGATTTCAATAATTACCACCCGGCCGGTTTTGGGATCATGGGCAAACTGCACATTGGTTCCCCCGACCACTTCAATCGCTTCGACTACATCATAAGCATATTTTTGCAGGCGCTGCTGCAGCTCAGTACTGATTGTCAGCATCGGAGCGGCACAGAAGGAATCCCCGGTGTGAACCCCCATGGCATCAATATTTTCGATGAAACAAACCGTGATCATCTTATTGTTCGCGTCCCGTACCACTTCCAGCTCGAGTTCTTCCCAGCCGAGTACGGATTCCTCGATCAGGACCTGACCCACCAGACTGGCGGCGATCCCGCGATTGGCGATAGTCCTTAACTCTTCAACGTTATAGACCAGACCGCCGCCAGTGCCCCCCATGGTGTAGGCCGGCCGGACCACCACCGGGTAACCGAGTTCCGCAGCTATTTTTTCGGCTTCTTCAACACTATAGGCCGGTTCGCTGCGGGGCATTTCAATATTCAGGCGCATCATCGTTTCTTTAAAAGCAATACGGTCCTCGCCCCGTTCAATCGCGTCAATCTGTACCCCGATTACCTTAACCGCGTATTTTTCTAGAACGCCGGCTTTGCTCAACTCAGAGCATAAGTTCAGCGCGGACTGGCCGCCTAAATTGGGCAGCACCGCGTCCGGACGCTCCTTGGCAATTATGGCAGTTAGACTGCTTACGTTTAATGGTTCAATATAAGTAATATCCGCGATTTCCGGGTCGGTCATAATTGTAGCCGGATTAGAATTTACCAGAACAATTTGGTAGCCTAATTTCCGCAGAGCTTTGCAGGCCTGGGTGCCGGAATAGTCAAATTCACAAGCCTGTCCAATTATGATTGGGCCGGATCCAATGATCAGAACCTTGTTGATGTCGGTTCGCTTTGGCATACTTTCCCTCCCATTCATGCTGTGGGTTAGCAACTTAAGCTAAATCTATACCCTTCTACCTAAATTGTTATTCTAGCATATAAAATAAATTAGTTGAATGTATATCCTTAAATTATTATGTATTATTTTCGGAGGGAAATTCAGGGGGAAGAATCGGGCCATTTACTGGAATTAATCCGAAGTATGGATTGAAACGATCAAAGAAATCTTGACCCGGAATCGGTTTTTGTCAATAATAAGGTAAGGTTTATCCAGGCTGATCGATAATCAAGCCAGAGCCATATAAGGATAATCTCTTTTTCAGTTTAGGCAGTTTAAGGAGAGGGTAAAATGAGTGTTTTTGAAGCTATAATGTTACTTTGCTTTGGAGCGGCTTGGCCATTTTCGATTTATAAATCTTATAAGTCTAAATCCATTAAGGGAAAAAGTCTATTCTTTTTAATCATTGTTTTAATCGGCTATATTTCCGGCATTATGCATAAGCTCTTATACAACTATGACCAGGTAATCTATCTTTATCTGCTAAACACGATCATGGTCAGTACAGATATCGGTTTATACTTGCGGAATCGCCGTCTGTTGGAGGATGGAAAATTATCGCAGCCCGAACCATGGGTATAGGTTTTTGCGGCAAGCAGCTTAATATCTCAATAGCCTTAATAGTTCAATAGCTTAACTGGCTGGCCGTTGGAGCCTTTAGCGAACCGACTTGTTTCGGGTCAGGGCTAGAGTAAATTCAACCTAGGACCGCAAACATTCCACAATCTAGAAAAGGGGCGGAAGATATGGAAAATGAACAACTGACGCTTGATCGAATGAAAAAAGAGATTTTACAGAAAGCCAAAACCATCGCGGTGGTGGGAATATCCGACAAGCCGGAACGGCCCAGTTACCGGGTTGCCAAATATTTGCAGGATAACGGCTACCGTATAATCCCGGTGAATCCTCGGCTGCAGTCGGTCTTAGGAGAAACGGCTTATCCAGACTTGAAGTCGATTCCCTTCCTGGTAGATATTGTGGACGTGTTTCGCAAAGAGGAAGACTTACCCGAAATCATCAATGAAGCCTTGGTTTTAGGCCATGAAACCATCTGGCTGCAACTTGGTTTGACCTACCCGGCCGGTATGGAGCACGCGAAAGAAGGACCAACGGTTTTGATTGAAGACTGCTGCCTGAAAATTGAACACAGCCGGCTGCTTGGTTAGCAAAAACCAGATCAACCGGGGAGATGTCTAGATTTGACAGGCAGTTCTCCTTTTAAACCGGGCATTTGGTTTAAATTGGCCTTAGGCCAGCGGCCAGCCTGAACTTGATGAAATGCGGAGGATTCAAAAAGAAAATGAACGATAAAGCGGCGAAGTACGTTTGTCAAGTGTGTGGGTACACTTATGATCCAGCGGCAGGTGATCCTGAAGCAGGAATCGCTCCAGGCACCCCTTTTGAGCAGTTGCCGGAGGACTGGACCTGCCCGATTTGCCTGCAGGGCAAGGAATTTTTCGAAAAAATGAGTGATGCAGCAGACGCAGCGGATAAGTCGCCGGTTGGGTCTAAATCTAAAGAGTACCGAAACGACGAGATCGTGGTGCACTGGTACCCAAAGCTATGCTCCCATTCTGGCAAGTGTCTGAAATTTTCGCCCCAAGTTTTCGATATGGATCGCCGGCCTTGGGTCAGCTTGGAGGGTGCCGCCCCGGAAGAAATTATCCAAACGATTGACCGTTGTCCCTCTGGCGCCTTAAAATACTCGCTGCCGCCAGGCTCCCAGGTGAATCCGGAAATGGCCAAGGGAGTGGGCTGGCTGCATCATCAGCCGGATGAAACCGCCCCGGTAAAAATTAGGGTAGTGGCTAACGGGCCGCTTTTGATCGAGGGTCCGGTAATCATCGAGGATATTGATGGTCAGCAGCTGCAAAAAGGCAGCCGGTTTGTTCTTTGTCGCTGCGGGCTGACCAGCCATCGCCCTTTCTGTAATAATAATCACCTGCGGCAAGGCTGGCAGGTGGATCGAAAGTCGTAAGGGCTTATGCTAGCAAATTTGTTTGCAATTTCAAGACATTACAAGATATTAATTTTAAAGTATTGAGTTAAGTATTTAATCAGAAAGATTACGCTAACGCCAGGATCTCTATTTTTAGGGCCTGGCCGTATTTTTTGATGGTAGCGGCTTCCCGAGGGGTGACCAGAGAGATAACGGTGCCGCTTTGTCCGGCGCGGCCGGTTCGGCCAGCCCGGTGCAGATAAACCTGAGGGCTTTCCGGTAAGTCCAGGTTAATAACGTGGGTTAATTCCGGGATGTCCAAGCCGCGCGCCGCCAAGTCTGTAGCGACTAACAGCTGGATTTTACCGGCGTGGAAATCGTTGATCGCTTTTTGCCTTTCCGAATTTGGTAAACTGCGGTGAATCCCGGCAGCGGGCAGTCCATGATAAAGCAATTTGGCCAAGGTGATTTCGATA
The DNA here is from genome assembly GCA_964556555.1 of uncultured Syntrophomonadaceae bacterium. Taxonomy (GTDB): domain Bacteria; phylum Bacillota; class Ch66; order Ch66; family Ch109; genus CAYXHK01. Next base: position 8,787 of record CAZKWP010000024.1, on the reverse strand, counting down.
TCATAACTTCGATTGACAAAGACTAAGGCCCGCTTTATCTTAAGCCGGCCGGTCAGTTTTCGCAGCGCTTCGATTTTATTCCGGCGTTCGGTTATCCGGTATCGGTGGTTAACCCTATCCGCAGCCGCCGCTTTAGCCGGGACGCCGACCTTGATCACCTGCGGCTCCCGCATCAGTTCGAAGGCCTTTGAAAGAGCAGCCGGGGCTAGGGTGGCGGAAAAGCACATTAATTGACGTTCTTTCAAGGTTGTCTTGATTAGCGCTTTCACCCGTTCTAAGTTGATTTCGTCAAGCAGCCGGTCTGCTTCATCCAGCACGATCATTTTCAAGGTGTGGGCGGTGATTTTTTTCAGGCGGATTAATTCTAAGACTCTGCCAGTGGTACCTACGATCAGTTGGGGTTTTTCTTTCAGTTTTTCAATTTGGCGGGATACGTTCACCTTACCGATTATTGCTGCCGCCCTGATTGGCAAATCGGAATTGGCGGCTAAAACCTCCGCGTGCCGTTGGATTTGGATAGCCAGCTCGTTGGTCGGCGCGAGCACCAGCGCCTGCATCTCCCGCTTGGCCGGATCAATTTTTTGGAACAGAGGGAGCAGATAGGCCAGGGTTTTGCCGGTTCCGGTCGGTGATTGACCAATAACATCTTGGCCCTTAAGCGCCAAGGGGATAACCTGCGCTTGGATGGGTGTAGGAAGGGCAAGGCCCGCTTTCCGCAGCCCGGTAATCAAGTTCTTCATTAACCCTAATTTTTCAAAGGATTCCTGCATTCTTATTTTTCTCCCGATAATCTATGTATTAAACTACGTTCATTCCTTCGGCAGTTTCCCCTACCAGTTCCAGGAACCGTCTTTATTCCATCTGCTCGGTTCGGGTTCTACCAAACCTATTTTAATTAAGATTCTATCCTTTAAGTTGTACCGCTCTTTAAAATACCCCATTTCCACACACTGCGGATCGGCCTGGAAACCACTGGCCTTTGCCTCGGCAACCGGCATTGCCCGCAGGTCGCTGACATCCAGCCCGCTCGGATACTTATTCCCTAAAATATAGGGGGGTGCATAATAGACTTTGGCCTGTTCTTTAACATAAACCGTGGTACCCGGGGGAATGGGGTCATCAATGATGATCCATTGACCGAAAACTCCAATCAGAAGCGAGATACCGATGATAATGGCCAATACAGCGTATATTTTTTCCATTGGCCCGCCTTTTAGGGGTTTGCTTTCCATGCCCAGCATTCACCTCGTATCTTAAAAGTAGTATCCCCGCTAATTAAAGCGCTTAAGCTACTAAGCCACTATACTTTTATATTATATCTTTTTCCTGATCAGACGCAATTAATCAATAACTAGATTCCCACAAACCAGTTGACTAATGCCATCAGACCGATCCCGACCACCAGGGTGTAAAAAAGGCTACGGGTGAACACCGCAATCAGCATAGTGGGGACAAAGACCCAGATAAATCGGTTATGGATACTAATCTCCATGGTGCCCTGAGGGGCCAGCACACTAACCGCCAGCAAGGCTCCCAGTACGGCCGGGGCAATATAAGACAGCCATTCCCGCATCTTTTCCGGAAATTCGAATCGGGAAAAGATAGCTACTGGTAAAACCCGGGGAAGCGCGGTGGCCAAGGACATGCCAATAACCAACCAGAATATTTCGTTCGTCATCGTTTCAAGAACACTCCTGCCGTAGCCGCTGCTACGGCAGCGACAATAATATTGGATAAATTACTGAGCATAACCGGGAAGAGATAAGCTAAAGCCAGACAGATAACCACCGAGATCAAAGCAACCTTGAGGTGCCTTCGGTTAGAGATTACCAGTACCAGGAGGATGGCATACATGCCGGGGAGCGCAAAATCCAGGCCAAACTTGGCGGGGTCGGTTATTAGGTAGCCAAAGGCGGCACCGAGCATACTGCTGATTACCCAGGAAGCGTAGGCCGTCAGGTTTAGTCCGGCAACATAGGGTACGCTGGCCGGTTTTTGTTGGTAGTGAACCATGGAGATGGCGTAAGTCTCATCCGTTAAACCGAGCATCAGGATCGTCGCCCATTTAGTAGGCAGGACCTTTAAATAAGGTATCAGGGAAGTTGAAAACAAAGTATAACGTACATTAACCAGCAGATTAGCTAGAATAATGGTTATAAACGAGCCCCCAACCGCCAAAAATCCCAGCGCGATAAACTGCCCCGCTCCAGTGAAACACATTAAGGACATAAAGGTTGCCTCGGGGACCGACAGACCGGTTTCATTGGCTAAAACCCCAAAAGCAAAACCGAGTGGCACATAGCCCAAAACGATAGGGATAGCTTCTTTTATTCCTTCGACAGCAGCGTTTTTCTGCAACAACTGAATCTTCCCTTTCCAACATCCCTACATTGCATATTTATTAGAATATGTTTTTTATTATAGCATTTAGTTTATTATAAAGGCAGGTTTAATCCATCTTTCAAAGCGAAAGGAGTGTTTTATAAGCATGGGTAAACAACTTATTAAGCTGTTTTATGTTGATATTTTCGACGGCGTGGTAAAAGAGGGCGAATTCATTGAAAATGACCAGGATGGGCTTTGGATCAAAGTAAAAGGGGAGTATACAAATACCTTTGTCTACTCCGATACGCTCGATGCCAGGATTTTCGAGGAGAGGGACCTTGCGGAAATCGGCCTTGCTAAAATACGGGCAGATTTGAAGGCCAAGCTGCTTGAAAACAATTTGTTCATCCAAGATATCTGTAAGAGACTGGAACAGCATGAAGGTAAACTTTACGTAGGAGTAATCAAGGAAATCTTGCAGGGAAGATAATAACAACATTTGGAACCCAATCATTTAAACCCTATGAGACTTAAATGTGTTTTGTCTAAAATCCAACTAATCCAGCTTAAAGTTTAGTCGCCAAGTCTAAGTTACCAGGTCGCTCCAATTATTATAGAGCCGATCCACTTCTTTTAACAGTTCGTCATATTCCTGATATTTTTCCGGGGGGGTGGTTTGGCCAAACAAGCCTTCCAGTTCTTTAATTTTGCCCTCAAGGTCTGCTATCTCCAACTCGATCTGCGCCGCCAGATTCTGTTTTTGTTTCTCCGTGTTCTTTTGTTGATTGTGCTTTTTTTGCTCGCTGCGGTAATCGCTTTTTGGGCGGCTTCGGTTTTGATTCGGCGCCGGCTGGGGTTTTTCCCCCGGCCGGTTCATCATTTCGGATTGACCTTCCCGGTTGCCTTCCTCGTTAATTCCATCCTTAACCTGTTTAAAAAAATCGTAGTTCCCGTCATAAATGTTTAACCGGCCATCTTCGATTGCATAGATTTTTTCGACGCAATGGGTTAAAAAGTAGCGATCGTGGGTTACGGCAATGAGCGTCCCTTTAAACTCCCTGACGGCGGCTTCTACCGCTTCCCGGGCAGCTACATCCAAATGATTGGTGGGCTCATCCAGGATTAGGCAGTCGGCGTTCTCCAGCATCACGCAGGCCAGATAGAGCCGGGCGTGCTCTCCGCCGCTTAGCACACAGATTTTTTTCTCCACCTCATCCCCGTAAAACTGAAACCGGGCCAGATAGTTTCGGGCTTCGCCTTCCTGAAGATCAGACTTGGTCAAAATAAGCTGCAGCATAGTCAGACTATCGTTCTCAAAAAGAATCTCTTGTCCCATATAGGAATACTTAACCCATTCGCCAAGCCGAAGGGAGCCCTGATAGTCCTGATCTTTTCCCAACAGCAAATTGATGAGGGTGGTCTTGCCGCAGCCGTTCGCACCGATAATGCCAATTTTTTCACCGCCGCGAATGTGAAAGTTGACACCAGAAAACAGGGGTACGGCGCCAAAGCTTTTACCTAAGCCTTCAGCCCGGGCGATATCCTTGCTGACATGCTTGATTTTTTTGAACGCGATCTTTGGCCCCTCAGCCTGGAAAAGATGGTCCTGCTTTTTAACTGCTTCCAGGTTTACTTTTAGCTCCTCGTTAAGTCTTTGGATTTCCTTTTCGCGGCTTTTTATGGCATTGATCTTGCGTTGGCTTTTTAAACCTTGGACGGTTTCATGGGCGTTTTTTATGGTCCACTTTAAGCGGGCTTGCTCATTTAAAATAAATTGGCTAAGCTGTTTCTTGTGCTCCATAAAGTTGGAATAATTGCCGCTGCGGATCAAGAGACTGCCCTTATCGAGTTCCGCTACCCGGGTGGCGATCCGGTCCAAAAAATAACGGTCGTGGGAGACGAGCAGGATGCCGCCTTCAAATTTTTTGAGGAAACTCTCAAACCATTCGGTCGCGAGCAGATCCAGATGATTGGTCGGTTCGTCGAGAATCAGCAGGTCGGGTTCCTCCAAAAGGATCCGGGCTACAGATACCCGCATTCTTTCGCCGCCGCTCAGTTTTTCGAGCGGAGTGCCGAGCGTTTCCTGCCGAAGGCCCAGCCCGAGCAGGATTTTTTTAATCTTTGTTTCAATCGTGTAGCCGTCTAGAGATTCGTAGATTTGCAGCAGCCGGGAATACTCCGCCATCAAATGCTTGTAGCCAGCGGAATCAGCATCCGGGCTTTGCGCCGCCAGTTCCTTTTCCAGTTCGCGCAGTTTTTGCTCGTAGCGGTAGACCTTTTCATAATGCAAAGACGTGTCGGTGGTTTTTTCCGTAGAGGCAAGATCCTTTAAATCCTGACTGAGGTAACCCACCTTGATATTACGGGCGGTGATTACACTGCCTTCATCGCTGCCTATAAGACCCATCGCGATTTTCAGCAAAGTCGTTTTGCCCGCCCCGTTAGGACCAACCAAGGCTAGGCGCTCGCCTTTTTCCACCCTTAAACTGACGCCGTTTAAGACGTTTTGGTTTCGATATCCCTTGACTATGTTTTCCAGTGTTAACAAACTCATTGTTCTTCCCTGCCGTTGTTTTTACTGTTTAATCAAAGCTTCAGCTGATATTTTAGGCGGAAACCGGTCTTGCCCGTTTTATCGTTTCATCGACTTAATCGCCAGTAGTCAGGCCGTTTAACCTATCAACCCCTGACTAAAACTCAGACTTCAGGTTTGTTCCACCAATCCAGGTCTTTATAGCCTTTTTGGATTTCCTTTAAATTATCTTTTTCCGCTAAAAACTTATTTTTCATTTCTACCAGCCAGACTTTAAAGTGTTCTTCCATTTCATGACGGGAAAAGCGGCAGTAAACCGAATTGGTAAAGTCGGGTTGGTTGTCGTTATCCAGCACACCTTGGGCACCGCAAATCGGACACTCCACCTTACGGTCGGGCAGCAGCCTGAATAAATCCGACCCGCAAAGCCGGCAATCCCGGGCTCCTAAGGCGTATTCCCGGTTGCTGAACAGGTCGCGGCCCAATCTGCGGGCATATTCCATATTAGCCGGGTTGAGCAGCGACTCGCCCGGCAAAGCAGCTTGGACCTGCCAGCAATCGATTATTTTCATCCTTAAAAACCGGGGAAGCGTCAAGGCCGCGGCCTTGCTGTATCCTTGCCACCCATGGAGGCCGTAAGAGTTGACGATGACGCATGGTTTTCCTTCAGTATACTGGGCATAGTTCTCAGAGCCCAACAGACGGTCAATCAGCATTTTGTAGTATCCGTGCGGCCCCAGGAGATAGACCGGCAAACCAATAATCAACGCGTCCGCGGATTTTATTTTATCGATTACGTAGTTGAAGTCATCTTTAGTCGGGCAGGGGGTATCGGGCTGCAGACAGCGGTAGCAGGCCTTGCATGGGTCAATCTTTAGGTCGGTTAAACGAAGCAGTTCTAAGCTGCACTCCTCGGGGAGGCTGCGCATGATCTCTTTGACTAATATTTCACTGTTCCCCAGTTTACGTTGGGAAATAACCAGGCCGAGCACCTTTTTCATCAGAATTTTCATCCCTTCCGCTTTATTTTTGCTGGCAAACTATACTTGCCAATTCGGCAGTAAAGTTTGGGCAAAGAAGTTTGGATTGGGGGGAGAATTAATTATGGAAAGTGTACAAACGTTCACTTTGATTGTAACTTGAACTGGACTTACCGTCAACCGGAAACCATTCCGCTGCGGGTCAACTTTTTAAACCTTTTTGGCTTCCCTTTAATTGCTTTTTGCCCCAGGTCACGCGTTGTATAGCTTCAACATCAGGTTAAGCGCTGCAGACCTTTTAAATAACATCGGGTGGCTGCAGCAGCCGAAAGATTCTCAGCAATTCCTCGAGGGGCATCCGTACCAAACCGCTGGTTGATGGAGCCACAAAATCCTGCACCCCGGCTACGCATTGCTGGGGCTGAAATCCCCAGGATGTCTGGCGCTGACCGCTGTATGCCTGGTAGACCCCTTTGCCGACGAAGCAAACAATGCCGGGCCGATAGAATTCCAGTTTGTCTTTAAGGATCAGTCTTCCAGTCTGGTATTCTTCGCGGGTTATTTCTGCTGCGGCCCGCGTTGGCCGGGACACGATATTGGTAAGACCGTAGCCGAGTTCTAATAAAAGGGCATCTTCCTGCGGTTTGTATTCCCGAGGCGTAAGCCCGGCCAAATAAAGCACCTTCCAAAACCGATTGGTGGCATTGGCGTAATGATGCCCAGTTTCCCCAGAGCGTAAACTTGGGTTATAGCCGACAAAAATTATTTTTAACGATTTTCGCAAATGGTCCGGTACCGGCTGCTTCATAAAAATTAACCTCCGAATTATTATATTGACATTATATAAACAAAAACATAAAATGTCTATAGAAATACGGTTGTTTTTCGAGATAGTTTGTTGAATGCGCGTTTTCGCATTTATTAGGATAAAGGTTTATAAGGATCGGTAAATTCTTAAAGTAAATTTTTAGTTAAGAATAAGCTATTTCTACCGGAAGCAACAGAAAGACAAATGCGACAGAGTGACGGAATCAAAAAACAGAGCGGAAAGAAAGGATGAGCGAGATGCCAACTAGGCCCGAGTTAAGTTGCCCGGCAGCGGAGGTTAAAAACCCCGACCGTTTGCCACAATCCCCAGAACAACTTGAACCCTTAGACCAAAAAGTTATCCTGGAAACCAGGCTGGATGTTGAGGACGGACAGCTTTTCCAATTAACCGAGGAAAGCCTCCAGACGCTGCGGAACATTGCCGGCCAATTGGAAAGAGGCCGGTTTTATAAGGAGAAAGAAGTTAATGCCCTCCTTAAAGTTTATTACGATGATTATATTACTCTGAGAAGGTATTTAATTGAACATGATCTGCTGGCCCGACGGCCGGACGGCAGCCAGTATTGGGTAAAGGGATAACCCAACGCAGTAATCTAGATGCGATTATTTGGGTGCGTTCGTTTACGGGGTGCGGGTCAGCAAATAGGCGTCGGTACCGATATAATCGGTTATACTGTTATACTGGAGAAGAATTAGGGGAGAGATGGTGGGCAAACGTGTTTAATTTAGAGAGGTTCTGGCAGACATCCTTAGCGGAGCTAAAACGCGGGTATGGGGAAGATGCCGCGGTTTATCAATGTCTGCTTTGCGGACACCGAACCGAAAAGGGGATTGTCTATCCCCATGAAGGCATGCTTTACACGGCGGAAAAGATGATGCAGACGCACATCCAAAAAAAACACGGCTCGGTGTTTGATTATTTGCTGAGTTTGGATAAAAAAATCACTGGTCTTTCCGAACACCAAAAAACGCTGCTCCAACTGTTCTTCCAGGGAAAAAGCAATGCGGAAATCCAAAACGAAATGGGCATTGGTAGCCTCTCGACCATTCGGAACCACCGTTTTGCCCTGAAAGAAAAAGCCCGTCAAGCCAAGCTTTTGTTAGTAATTATGGAGTTGCTGCAGGACCGGGAGCAGCGAAGTTCCACTGATTTGACTTTTTCCCCAAACTCAGACCGGCCGCAGGCAGTGGCAATTGGGCCTTACCGGCTGACCAGGGAGGAGATCGAAAAAATCATAAATAAGTGTTTCCCGCAAGGACCAACTGGTCCTTTGAAGACCTTTGACTTAAAACAAAAAAACCGCTTAGTAGTCTTACGGGAAATTGCCAAGCGATTTTCGGCTGATCAAACCTACTCGGAAAAAGAAGTTAATGAGGTGCTGAAATACGTTTATGCGGCTGATTATGCTACAATCAGAAGGCAGCTAATCGAATACGGATTTATGGATCGAACGCCGGACGGCCGGGAGTACTGGCTAAAAAACGCTGGTACCTGCGAAAGCGAGCCGGAAAAAGAGGAAGCGGATATGGAACGCAAAAAAGAATTGAAACAATTATATAAAGAAATGAAAACCGAAGGCGGAGTTTATCTGATTCGCAACACCAAGAACCAGAAAGTGCTGGTGGTAAGCACCCCTAATCTTAAAACCATTAACGGCCGGAAAATGCAGCTTAGGGACGGCAGTCACCAAAACCGGCAGCTGCAGGAAGACTTGCGGCAATATGGCCCCGAAGCCTTCGTTTTTGAAGTTTTAGAGGTGCTGGAGGAAAAAGCAGACCCTTCTTTTAATAAAGCGGAAGCATTAAAGCAGTTGGAGCAAAAATGGCTGGAAAAGCTGCAGCCCTATGGGGAACATGGGTATAATCCGTTAAAAGTCGAAGATAATTAAAAGCTTAAATCAGGGCAGGAAAGGATCCGTACATGGGATTTATCTTAATTGCTCTCTCGATTTGGACGGGAATAAATTTATATATTGGCCTGCGCGGCTGGCAAGCCTTTAGCAGTGTAATCCCGGCCGGCTTCGGCTTTTTGTACTGGGTACTGTTTGTCTTGTTTGCGTCATCCTTTATGTTAGCCCGGTTTTTTGAATCCGTAACCGGTTCCGGGTTGGGAATTGCATT
>CAZKWP010000023.1:5463-19948 GCA_964556555.1 uncultured Syntrophomonadaceae bacterium | reverse complement strand
CGACGAAAGCGTGCGCGGGGTTGATGTATTCATCATTCAATCGACTAGCCCGCCGGTTAACGAACATTTAATGGAATTATTAATTATGATGGATGCGGTAAGTCGGGCTTCCTCTGCGCGGATCAATGCGGTAATCCCTTATTATGGATACGGCAGACAGGATCGCAAGACTAAGGCCCGGGATCCAATCACGGCCAAATTGGTCGCTAATCTTTTAACCGTTACCGGCGCAGCCCGCGTTGTGACTATGGATATGCATGCCGGTCAGATTCAGGGGTTTTACGATATCCCGGTAGATCATTTGCCGGGGGTGCCGATTTTAGCGGAGTATTTTCGGAATAAGGGATTAGAAGACGTGGTGGTAGTTTCCCCAGATGTGGGCGGGGTTACCCGGGCGCGCGATTTTGCGGAACGGATTGGCGCTACCATCGCCATTATTGATAAACGCCGGCCAGAGCCCAATGTGGCAAAAGTCATGAACGTTATCGGTGAGGTTAAAGATAAGACGGTTATTATGATCGATGATATTATTGATACAGCGGGGACCATCACCCTGGGAGCACAGGTGATGATGGATAGCGGAGCTAAAGAAGTCTACGCTTGTGCTACCCACGGCCTGCTTTCCGGCCCGGCCGTTGAACGATTAGCCAAATCGCCGCTTAAGGAAGTCGTGATAACCAACACCATCCCGCTTCCAGCAGAAAAGAAAATTGATAAAATCCGGGTTTTATCCGTGGCCCCTTTGATTGGGGAAGCGATCATCCGGATCCATGAAGACCTCTCGGTAAGTAAATTATTTGACGCTTAGGATTCTTGGATCTTTAAGCGTACTCCTATGCGAGTTGTCGGATCAATAAACGAATAAATATTTCGGGCTTGCAAGTAAGTTGGACTAAATTTAGCGGCCTTGGTTTTGTATACTCCTCCTCGGGGAATAATGGTAAGGAAATCAGCTGATAAAGAGGAGGAGCAAACCATGGGGACCAATAATCTTTCAGTGCAAATAAGGGAAGTTGATACCAAGAGCCGGGTTAAAAAGCTGCGGCAGGCTGGTCTAGCCCCGGGAGTCATTTACGGAGGAGCCGAATCCAACATCCCGATCCAGTTTAACGGCAAGGAATTAGAGAAACTCTTAAAACGCTCTCGCAAGGGAATGAATACTTTAATCGAGATGGAGGTTCCGGAGAATGGGGCCGAAACGGTCATGATTCGGGAACTCCGCCGTGAACCAACCACGGGTTCCCTGCTGCATGTCGATTTTTACCGGGTATCCCTAGCGGAGCGTCTACAGACGGAAGTCCAGTTTGCTTGGGTAGGTGAAGCCAGCGGCGTTAAGCAGGGCGGTTTACTGCAACCCGGCTTAAGGTCAGTCCTGGTTGAGTGTCTGCCGGCTCAGATCCCCGATCATTTGGAGGTTTTAGTAACCGATTTGCAAGTTGGGGACAAACTGACGGTTGCTGATTTAACCGTCCCGGCGGGGGTCCGGATTTTGAATGAACCCGATGAGGTAGTAGTATCGATCCTAGCCGCTCGAGTTGAAGCAGAACCCGCCACTACACCTACCGCGGCAGGTGAAAAAGCGGAGGGAGCTCCCACTAATGCCCTAGAAGTGGATGCCGGAAAACTGGCGGCTAAATAAATGATCCAGAGCTGAGCTACGATGATTCCGAGCCGAATTAAGGTTAAAATACGGACAAAGTGAATAGCTTAAATGTCGGGGTCAGTTGTTAACTGGGGAGATAACAGCCGACCCCCCTCGTTTTTGCAAAACAGGCATGTTATATTTAAAATTAAACTTGTAAATGCGACCAAGTGAGGAGACTGTTTTGGGCGGCTGGTATGGCACTATGGAATTGAGATTTGGCGAACCAGACGCCCGAGAAGTGTCGGGCCTGGTTATTTCTAAGCTAAAGGGGTTGGGGGAGGATGTTTGATAAGTGGCGCAACCGGTCGGTCAAAAAAGCCGCTGGCCCGGTCAAACTGCTAGTTGGCCTGGGAAATCCGGGCGGGGAGTATGCCGGTACCCGGCATAATGTTGGCTTTATGGTTATCAGCCAGATGGCCGCTGAAATTGGGGTTCGTGCCAATAAATCAGCCCACGGAGCGTTGATTGGAGAAGGCCGATTTAGCGGCGAGCGCATAGTCCTGGCTCAACCTCAAACCTATATGAATCGAAGCGGAACCGCGGTTGAAGCGCTGATTAGGGCGTATTGTCTGGATTTGGCCGATGTTTTAGTGATTTGCGATGATCTGGACTTGCCGTTAGGCCGTCTAAGACTGCGGAGCCAAGGCGGCGACGGGGGTCATCGGGGATTGCGTTCCATAATAAATAGTCTGGGAACCAACGAATTTTCCCGGCTTCGCCTGGGCGTGGGCCGACCTTTAGCCAAGGAAGAGACTGTCGAATACGTGCTGACTAAGTTTACGCCGGAGGAGCAGACCTTATTAAACGAAGAGATAGTAGCAGCCGTGGCCGGGATTCGGCGGTGGTTGTTCGATGGAATTGATAAGGCGATGAATCAAGTCAATGCCTGGAAACCGGCCCCAAAACTGGGGATTCCCCCTGGGTCTGAGGATTAATCCAGTTGGATTGCGTGAATACTACCTAAAAAGCACAATTAGGAGGCAATTATTTGGACTGGTTAATTGCCGGAATGTTAGCCGCAGCACTGGCCTGGGTCTTTAACACCTGGACCGCCAACTGGGGAGGCAGCCTTAGTCTTATCGTCCTGGTACCGCTGATTGAGGAGGCCGCCAAGACCGGTCTGGTTTGGCTGATTGGGGGCAGTCTGGTCTTATCGCATGCGGTGTTTGGTCTGGTGGAAGCAGTCTATGAAATGCGCCGTGATCGGCAACCGGGGGCAGCGGCGATGGCCTTTATCTTGCATCTGGTTTTTGGTTTGGTGACGCTGGGTCTGCTTCGATACTCGGGCAGCTGGGTTATCGCTGTAATCGGAGCCGCGGTGTTGCATGCTTTGTGGAATTTGCTGATCATCCGGTTTTTTACTCGGTGGGCAGGAGGGAAAATAAATTGAAAGTTTGTTATGTGTGTGAGTATTGTGGGGAACGGCTGAATGATTGCCAAGAGGGGGTTGCTTGGGCGGAATTGGATGGTAAGGCGACTGACCCCTCTGTTGACTGTACTTTAGGCGCGGATACGGTAATGGTAAAAACGATCTGTGATGAGTGCCTGGTCGCGCTGGGTCGAACGGATGACGGGATCACCAGCTGGATCAGCGGGATTAATCTTTTTCGGCACTAGGAAAAATTCCAGCAAATTATAATAAACTAATAATAACTGACAAGGGGCCATTGATTGGGCTGGTCTTTTTTTGTTGTGGAAAAACAATCAGGTGGGTTGAGGGGGGATTATAATCAGGCAGTTTTTAGCGTGTCTGAGCCACGATCCCAATTTTAGGCAGCTGGTGGACGGAATTGAGCGCGGACTCAATTCGCAGGGGGTCAGCGGGGTCGGTGGATCCTTAAAGACCTTTTTTTTGGCAGGCCTTCAAGCGGCGGTTAAACGGCCTTTAATGATTATTACCGACTCCCCCGACTCGGCGAATCCCCTTTTGGCGGATTTGCGGAGTCTACTTTCGCCGGAGTCGGTTTTATATTATCCGGAGCAAGACCTGGTTTCCTTTGAAGTAGCGGCGCGGAGTCCGGAGTTGGCTGCAGAGCGGCTAGTGGCGCTGCAAAGGCTAGCCCAAAACGACTTGGCCGTAATCGTCGTGCCGGTCCGAGCCTTGCTGCGCCGAATTATTCCCCAGGCAACCTGGCAGGAGTGGCAGCGCATTTTGGTGATCGGAGATACCCTTAACTTCAAAGAGTTTCTGGAGTTCATGGTGGAGGCTGGTTACGAACGGACTGACTTGGTCGAAGCCCCCGGGCAATTCAGCAGCCGTGGCGGAATTATTGATTGTTATCCGCTGACTGAGCCGCAGCCAATCAGGATGGAGCTATTTGACAATGAAATTGAGTCGATTCGGCAGTTTGATGCGGTCTCCCAGCGTTCCTTAGCGGAACTTCCGAAAATAGCCATTGGCCCGGTTCAGGAGGTTGTCGGCAGTCCTCAGATCTGGGAACAGGGGATAAACCGACTGAATCGGGCCGTGGAGCCAGTGATCCAGCGGATGCTGGAGGCGGGTCAGGAAAAGCTTGCGGAAAAACTCCAAGCCAGACTGGAGGTCTGGCAAGAGCGGATGGAGTTTCGGCGCGTAGGGCACGGGCTGGAACCGGTACTTTGTTACCTATACGAGCAAACCGTTAACTTGTTGGATTACTTAGCGGAAAACGCCCTGGTCATTTTGGATGAACCGCTGCGGATAGAGCAGGAAATAAAGGCGGGGCAGCAGGAATTTACTCAATTGTGGGCAGAATTGCTGGAAGACGGCTTAGCTCTACCCGGGCAGGAAGGCAACCTGGTCTCCTGGGCGCATCTAAGCAATCAGCTCGCTTCCCGCCAAAGCGTGGTGACCGCGCAGCTGCCCAGCTTTGGTCCGTTGCCCTGGCGGCTGAACAATCAGGTCAGTGTTTTGGGGCGCAGCCTGCCGCGGGTGATGGGGCAGCTGGAATCATTTATGAGCGAAATCAGGCAATGGCAGAAAGAACTCTATTTAATTGCGGTGCTCGCGCCGGATAAAGAGGCCAGGGAACGGCTGCGCCAAATTTTTTTGGAATTTAGGTTGCTTTCAACCAGCAACCCTAAGGAGGCTTTGACCCCCGGCACCGTAGCTATCCTGGAAGGGCAGTGGTCTAACGGCTTTCAATTAAAGCAGGCTAAGTTTGTTTTAATAACCGAAACCGATCTTTTGGGCCCGGGCCGGCGACTAACCCCGCTGCCGCGCCGCAAAACGACTGCCGGGGCCAATCTGGCGCTGTTTGCCGATCTTAAGGCCGGAGATTACGTAGTCCATACCAGTCACGGGATCGGTCGTTATAAAGGCGTGGAGAAGCTGACGGTCGCCGGGGTGCAAAAGGATTACTTGTTAGTCCAGTATGCGGGTGAGGACCGGCTTTACGTACCAACCGACCAGGTGCAATTATTGCAAAAATATATTGGGGCCGAAGGTCAGGCCCCCCGGGTAAATAAGCTGGGCGGGTCCGAGTGGGTTCGCACCAAAGCGCGGGTCAAGCAGTCGGTAAAGGATATTGCTGATGAATTAATCAAGCTGTATGCGGCCCGGGAAACCCTGCCCGGATTTGCTTTTTCCCCGGATAACGTGTGGCAGCAGGAATTTGAGGCAGCCTTTCCCTATGTGGAGACCGCGGATCAAATCCAGTCAATTGCGGAGATCAAAGGGGATATGCAAATACCGCGGCCCATGGACCGGTTGCTTTGCGGGGATGTAGGTTACGGAAAAACGGAGGTGGCGCTGCGGTCCGCTTTTAAGGCGGTAATGGACAGCAAACAGGTAGCGGTGCTCGTTCCAACCACGGTTTTAGCGCAGCAGCACTATCAGACGTTTAAAGAACGATTGACCGGCTACCCGGTGACCGTTGAGGTGTTAAGCCGGTTCAAAACGGCCAAGGAACAGAAAGAAATTTTGGCGAAAACCGCGCTGGGTCAAGTGGATATCTTGATTGGAACGCATCGGCTGCTTTCGAATGATATTGCTTTTCGGGATCTCGGCCTTTTGATCATTGACGAGGAGCAGCGTTTTGGGGTGGCCCATAAAGAACGGCTTAAGCAAATGCGGCAAAATGTCGATGTACTGACTTTAACCGCTACTCCGATCCCGCGCACTTTACATATGGCCTTGGCTAAGGTTAAGGATATGAGTGTGATCGAGACTCCTCCAGAAGACCGGTTTCCTGTACAAACCTACGTGGTTGAATATAGTCCGGAATTGGTCCGGGAGGCAATCCGCCGGGAACTGCGCCGGGGCGGGCAGGTTTACTACGTGCACAACCGGGTTTACGATCTGCGTTCCGTAGCGAGGCAGCTTCAGGACCTGGTGCCGGAGGCCAAAATCGGGATTGCTCACGGACAGATGAAAGAACTGCACCTGGAAAGAGTGATGTACGACTTCATTGAAGGTAAGTACGATCTTTTAGTATGCACGACCATCGTGGAGTCGGGTTTGGATATTCCAAACGTAAATACGCTGATTGTCCAGGATGCGGATCATCTGGGATTAGCTCAGCTGTATCAGCTGCGGGGACGGGTAGGCCGTTCCAATCGATTGGCTTATGCTTATTTTACTTACCGCAAAGATAAAGTGATAACCGAGGTAGCGGCTAAACGGCTGAATGCCATCCGGGAATTTACAGAGTTTGGTTCCGGGTTTAAGATCGCTTTGCGCGATTTAGAGATTCGGGGCGCCGGCAATCTATTGGGGGCCGAACAGCATGGGCACATGGCTTCAGTAGGGTTTGACATGTACTGTCGGCTTTTGGAAGAGAGCGTCCAGGAACTGCAGGGCCAAACCACTGCGGAGCGGCCGAGCCTGCCAGTGGTGGAAGTCCCGGTCGATGCTTTTATTCCTGACGATTACTTGACGGACCCGCGTTTGAAGATGGAAATCTACCGCAGGTTGGCAGATGCGGGGAACCTGGAGGATTTGGCTGAGGTAGAAACAGAGATTCGGGATCGATTTGGACCCATCCCAGAGGAACTGGAAAACCTTATCGGGCTTACCCGGATGCGTTTGTTGGCGCACCAGGCCCAAGTGAGCAGTCTGCAGCAGCAGGGAGAAAATTTGCGTCTGCGGTTTGCCCAGCCGAAAGTCTGGCCAGCCGATGCTTTGGCCCGAATGATGCGGCGCTTGGGCAAGCAGGCTAAAGCAATCACGCTGCTTGAGCAGGGGGATTTATTAATTAAAAATCGGGGCCTGGCGCCAGAAGACCTGGCTGCTATTTTGGAAACTTTGCTGTGGGAAGCCATCAGCAGCCAGGTTAAAAAATAAGCGCGCTGTGGTTTTAAGCTGACCAGATCCTCGTAAGCGGGCTTTAATCCAGGCCGAATTAATAACCTTATATAGAAAAATTTAAAGCTCAATATCCTCGACAATATTTTATTCGGCTTTGAAATCTGAAGAGATTCTGCTATAATTATTTGGAACTGGATGGGGAGAAAGGGGTTTAATAATGGGTATACGAGGGGTCAGGTATCGGAAAACAATTATTGGCGTAGTCCTAATCTTAGTGTTGGGGTTGCTGGTCGCTGGATGCGGCGAAAAAAAGGTGGCATCGGTAAATGGTGAGGCTATTTCTCAGAATGAGTTTGAAAAACGGATTAGCACCGTCCGGAATTATTATGAATCAAATATGGGGATGACTTTTGAAGGCGAAAACGGAGCCGTGATGCTGAAGAACCTGCAGAACATGGTCTTAGACCAGCTGGTAACCGAGCACCTTTTACAGCAAGAAGCGCGGAAGCTGAATATTACGGCCACCAAAGAAGAAGTTCAGCAACGGATCGACCAGGATAAATTAATGGTTGGCGGGGAAGAGGCCTACTTAGAAATCCTGCAAAACCAGGTAAAAATGACCGAAAAGGAATACCAAACCGAGGTGGAAAAACAGGTCATTATAGAAAAACTTTTTGAACAGGTAGTAGCGGGCCAGGAGGTCAGCCCGGAAGAAGTTCAGCAGTATTATGACGAGAATAAAGAAAGTTTTAACCAAGAGGAACAGATTCGCGCCCGTCATATTCTAGTTGCCACGGAAGCAGAGGCCAACGAGCTGATTAAACAGCTGAAAGCCGGAGCGGATTTTGGGCAATTAGCCCTGGAAAAATCGACGGATCCCTCAGCCAAGGAAAACCAGGGAGATCTGGGCTATTTTGATCGGAACGCGCAATTCGTAGCGGAGTTTAAAGATGCCGCCTTTAAGTTAAAGGCTGGTGAAATAACGGACAAACCGGTAAAAACGCAGTTTGGTTATCATGTCATTAAAGTGGAAGACATAAAGCCAGCCGGACAGCAATCCTTTGAAGAGGTTAAAGACTCAATCAGCGAGGAGTTAAGATCCAGTAAGGAAGGGGCCAAGTTCCAGGAATTTCTTGAAGGAATTCGAAACCAAGCCAAGATAGAAAAAGAAGAATTGCCGGCCCCGGCTGCGGCTAACCCACCCCAAGCTGTCGATTCGTCGGCTAAGCCAGCACAATAATATTTTAAGAGAGCCTTGAAAATATTAATAAGCCTATAAGAAAAAGCAGGTAACCCTGCTTTTTTCCTTTTCAGGAGCTTAATCAGGGATACCATGGAAAAAAATGAATAAATCCGTAAGGTTGGTTATATACTATCATTGAATAGTTCTCCTGGGCTAAGCACGATAAAGGAGGGATAATGCGCTCATGAAAGCCACTGGTATTGTGAGACGGATAGATGATCTGGGCCGGGTTGTAATTCCCAAGGAAATTCGCAGAACCTTAAGAATACGGGAAGGGGATCCCCTGGAAATTTTTGTGGATCGCGAAGGCGAAGTAATTCTCAAAAAATATTCGCCAATAGGGGAACTGGGTGAGTTTGCCAAAGAGTACGCAGATTCACTTAATGAAGCAATCGGGCATATTGCCTGTATTGCGGATCGGGATCATATCATCGCGGTAGCCGGCGCCCCGAAAAAGGAATTTTTGAACAAGAGCCTGAATCCGGCGATTGAACGGGTGATGGAAGAGCGGAAAACGGTGGTCATCAATAATATCGGCCAACACGCTTATTGTGAAGGCTGTTCCGTACTCGAGGACGATGAGGTGTGCAAACTAAGCGCCAAGGTAATTGCCCCGATCATTGCGGAAGGCGATCCAATCGGGGCGGTGATCATTACCTCCAAAGAGCCCGGAGTCAAAATGGGCGATATGGAACAAAAGTTGGCTGAGACCGCAGCCGGTTTTCTGGCTAAACAAATGGAACAGTAAATTGAATTAAACCTATTCATAATTTAAAATCGAAATTTTGAGAGGTGGCGAATTAACGCCGCCTTTAAATTTTTGGGAACTGGGGTTTTCGGGACATACTGGGCTAAGCACCATAAATATACATTAAGGAAAGAAGATGTATGTGGAAGGAGTGAAACTCTTGACCCGACAGTCATTCCTGCATGGTGCCCTGGTCCTGGCAGCCGCTGGTTTTATTAGTAAAATACTTGGTGTTTTATACCGGATTCCTTTTGCCCGTTTGGTAGGCGCGGAAGGTATGGGACTGTACCAAATGGCCTACCCCATATATACAATGGTCTTGGCGGTGGCCACTGCCGGCTTTCCGGTGGCGATTTCAGTTTTAATCTCCGAAAAAAAGGCGCAGGGAGACCAGGCTGGCCTGCAGAAGGTATTTCGGTTATCGCTGCTCCTGCTTTCGAGTCTCGGTTTGCTGATGTCTTGGTTGTTGTTCAGTTCCGCCGGGCTTTTGGCCAATAATGTTTTGCATGACCACCGGGCGGTGTATTCCTTGGCCTTTATCTCTCCAGCCATCTTTTTTGCCGGTTCCATGTCTACATTTCGGGGTTATTTTCAGGGTCAGCAATGGATGTGGCCCACAGCCCTGTCCCAAGTAATTGAACAAATAGTACGCGTCGGCACGGTACTCCTGGGTGCCTGGTGGCTCTTGCCACAAGGCTTGGAATTCGCAGCAGCCGGGGCTACTTTTGGGGCGGTAACCGGAGGGCTGGCCGGATTGCTGGTGCTGCTGGTGATTTATTTTCGCTATAAACCGGTGCAGGGCTGTATGGTACGCCCGGATAGGGCGGCTAATGAGGGAACCTTCTCCCTGTTAAAACGTTTAGTCACCTTGGCTTTCCCAATTGCCCTCGGCGCTTTGGTGCTGCCCTTTGTCCAAACCCTGGATGCCTTGATTGTGCCGCAGCGGCTCCAGGAGGCGGGTTATACGATGCAGGAGGCTACGGAACTGTTTGGCCAGCTTTCCGGGATGGCCGGAACCTTGATCAATTTACCGGGGGTTATCACGATTGCCTTGGCCACCAGCTTAGTTCCGGCCATATCCGCTGCAGCGGCGCAGAAACAGTGGGAGACAGTTCGCCGACGCTTGACCATCGCGATTCGGGTGGTGGGGATGGTAGCCCTGCCGGCCGCAGTCGGGCTTTATATCCTGGCGATCCCGATCAGCGACCTGCTCTACGGGCTGCCGGAAGCGGGACTGCCACTTAAGGCGATGGCCCCGGCCGTATTTTTTCTGGGCTTATACCAGGTTACTTCCGGGGTTCTGCAAGGCTTGGGTAAAACGATCGTGCCGGTTCGGCATTTGATCCTGGCCAGTATTCTTAAAGTATGCTTAAATTATCTGCTGGTGGTGCAGCCAGCGTTTGGCATTCAGGGAGCGGGGATTGCTACCGGGATTACCTTTGCCGTGGCCGCAGGAATGAATCTTTGGAGCCTGCGGCATCTCTTAGGCTACAATCCGCCTTGGGGTTTAATCTTGCTAAAACCCGGCCTAGCGGTTACAATAATGGCGGTATTTGTCAATCATGTGTATGAAAGCTGGCAGCCTGCCCTGGGCAGCGGCCATTTGTCAACGGTTATGGCGGTCCTCCTAGGCGGGATAGTTTATGTTTTAGGGATTCTCCTTTCAGGGGGGGTGCGGCGTCGGGATTTGGAAATGATCCCGGGTATGGGCTCAAAAATAACTTACTGGTTACAGTATTTTAGGTTGATAAGGGGATAATTTTTATGCAGCGGATTGTAGTGGTGGGGTTAGGCCCGGGGGACTGGCAGCAGGTAACGATACAGGCATGGGAAACTTTACGCTCAGCGAAACAGATCTTTTTGCGGACCGAACAGCATCCGGCGGCAGCGGAGTTGAAAAGGCAGGGTCTTGAGTATGGGTCTTTTGACTACCTGTACGAGGAGAAGCTTTCTTTTAGTGAAGTTTATGAGACCATGACTGAGGTTCTGCTAAAAACCGCCCAAGCGGTACCGGCAGCAGCTGGCCCGGTCGTCTTTGCGGTTCCGGGGAATCCTTTGGTTGCCGAAAGAGCGGTAGAAATGCTGCTTAAACAGGCTAAAACTAGTTTGAGTGACCTACAGGTAGAAATCATCCCGGCCATGAGCGGGATTGAAGCCATGTATACCAGCTTGGGCGTAGACCCTACCCGGGGTCTTTGCATTTTGGACGGATTGTCTTTAGAAACGATTCCCCCGCAGCCGCAGCTGGCCAATATTGTGTTGCAGGTATATAACCCCCGGATCGCTTCGGAGGTTAAACTGACTTTAATGGAGTATTACCCGGACGAATTTAAGGTTTGGGTAGTTAAAGCTGCCGGGATACCCGGCGCGGAGCAAATAGCAGAGTTGCCCTTATATGAACTCGACCGCCTGCCCTGGATTGACCACTTAACCAGTGTCTATGTGCCGCCCAATCCGGCGGCTGAGCGGGGAGCGGAGTCCAAGCAGATAAACGCGGCTAGTCTTTACCCCTTGGATGATTTGGTGACGGTTATGGATGCCTTGCTGGGTCCCAGCGGGTGTCCCTGGGACCGGGAGCAGACCCACTCTTCCTTGCGGCCTTACTTGATTGAGGAAACCTACGAGGTTATTGACGCTCTTGATAAGGGAGATATGGAAAAATTCGCCGATGAATTGGGTGATTTACTGCTGCAAATCGTATTTCACGCCGCCTTAGCCCGTAAAAATGAATATTTTGATATTAATGATGTAATACTGAAGATAACCCAGAAAATGATTAGACGCCACCCGCATGTATTTGGGGAAGAAAAGGTAAAATCAACGGGTGAGGTTTTAGTCAATTGGGAAGAAATTAAACAGCAAGAGGTTAAAAACGATCCGGAAACCGAATCCTATTTAGCCGGCATTCCGTCAGCCCTGCCGGCTCTGGTGCGGGCGGACAAGGTACAGTCCAAGGCCGCACGGGTAGGATTTGATTGGCCATCGGTGGAGGGGGTAAAGCAGAAGGTTAGAGAAGAATTCGCGGAGCTCGAGGAAGCTCTAAACCAGGGGGATCAGGCCGCAATTTTGGAAGAACTGGGGGACTTGCTTTTTTCTATCGTAAATTTAGCCCGTTTTTTAAAGGTCGACCCGGAGGGAGCCTTAAGCCGGACGATTAATAAGTTCATCCAGCGGTTTAATTACATTGAACAAAAGGGCAGCGAAACGGGTAAAAAATTACGCCAAATGAGTCTCGAAGAGATGGATTATTGGTGGGAAGAGGCAAAACTTAAGAAAATCTTGGATTAATATGAAAAAAATATATATCCAGGCAGGAAAAACAAGGTATTTAGCGAATAATCCAGTTGGTGAACCAAATTTTCTTACAGGAGGGATATGGAAGTGAACAAAACCGAACTAGTTAGTGCGGTTGCCGAGAAGGCCAACTTAACCAAAAAGGAATCAGAAAGGGTTATCAATGCTTTGTTTGCTTCAATTGAAGAAGCGCTTTCTAAGGGGGATAAGGTACAACTAGTTGGTTTTGGGACTTTTGAAGTCCGGGACCGTGAAGCACGTAAGGGTCGCAATCCCCAAACCGGTGAAGAAATTGAAATCCCGGCCACCAAGGTTCCCGCTTTTAAGGCTGGTAAAGCATTAAAAGATGCAGTGAGCAGTTAAATCATATTTAAAAATCGGGAAAGAATCAGGTTCTTATTAAAGGGCCTGATTTGTTTTTTTATTTAGGAGGTAGCGGCATGCGCTTAGACAAATATCTGAAAGTATCTCGCTTAATCAAGCGCCGAACCGTAGCCAAGGAGGTTTGCGACGCGGGCCGGGTGCTGGTGAATGAACGGCCGGCCAAAGCAGCAACCGAAGTCGAACCAGGAGACCGGATCCGGATCGGGTTTGGCTCGCGGCAACTGAACGTTGAGGTTGTCGCCGTAGCAGAAAACGTTAAGGCGAATCAGGCGCAGGAATTGTATCGAATCCTGGATTCCGCTTCGGATATGTAAGC
This sequence comes from uncultured Syntrophomonadaceae bacterium, assembly GCA_964556555.1. Classification (GTDB taxonomy): domain Bacteria; phylum Bacillota; class Ch66; order Ch66; family Ch109; genus CAYXHK01. The sequence continues at coordinate 7,091 of CAZKWP010000023.1, read as the reverse complement.
CTAAAATCCGGTCATAGGTTCAGCGCTTCCAGCATAAACATGGAAACAAGACATAATTATGGGGAACTAAGGGAGGCGGAACAGATGACCGAGGTTCATGAGCTTTCTCTCCGAAACCGGCAGCAGGTGAGTTTGACCGGGGTCTTAAGCGTAGACAGCTTTGACGAAAAAGAAATTCGGGTAGAAACTCAACAAGGGGCCCTTACCTTGAAAGGCCAGGGTTTGCATATTACTCATCTGGACCTGGTGGCCGGCAAATTAACCGTAGATGGGTTGCTGAACTCATTTGACTATCGGGAGGAGCGCGGGAATAGAGGCGGCCGGGGCCGGAGTTTTGTGGAAAAGCTGCTTAGGTAGGTGGCAAAATGACCACGTTATACCAACAGGTACAAACATTTGGCTTGACAGTGGCCCTGGGAATCCTGATGGGATTTCTGTTTGATTTTTATCGGGTGCTGTTTCGGTTTATTCGGCCGGCTAGATGGCTGACTCAAGTGGCAGATTTACTGTTTTGGCTGGTACTTGCCGCTGTGGTTTTTAGTATATTACTCTTAGGCAACTGGGGTGAAGTAAGAGCTTATGTTTTTTTGGGCTTAGTCCTGGGCGTGGGAATCCACCTGCGTTGGTTCAGCCGAACGACGCTGCGCTGTCTGCAGAGGCTATTCCGTTTTTTGATAAACGCCTATAATTTTTTGGTCAATCTGTTGATTTGGCCTGTACGTTGGCTAACCCGAATTGTAGTAGTACCGGTAGGCTGGCTGAGCATGGGGATGAGATGGTTATTTTCCCCGTTTACCCAGGCGGAGTAGGCGGATTTAGATTCGCCAGACAGTCTTTAAACCAGGAAATTTTGTCTGGCAGGGCACCAGGATCAAGGGCGAAGTTTTTGATTAAAACTCCTGTTCTAAAAAAGCAGGAGTTTTCTATTGCCTTAAATTGGAGCTAATTATGAAAAAACTTCGGCAGCGGGGCAGGAATTTAAAGTTGAATGTAGAATATGATTGGAATCGGAAAATGTAATAAAATTGTAGTAAAACTGTACAAAATTTGTACACAAGATGTGGATAAATTGTGGATAATTTCGTTTAAGTACAAACGTCTCTAAAGCTAAAGGACGGGAGAATCAGTGAAATTAGAAATAAGAGGCGTGGAAAAATTGAGTTTCCGGGAACGGCAGGTAGTCGCGCTTAAGGAAATGGGACGTTCTAACGAGGAAATCGCCCGAAATCTGAGCATTAGTACCAGCACGGTCGCTACTTTATTTAACCGAGCCCGGACTAAGGGTTATGAAGTTGTAATTATTTTATCTGGGGATGCTTTGGGAATTTTTGGAGAACGGGAGGATAGTGACCTTGAATAGAGTTGGATTGTTGGATGAATTAAACGCACCTTCAGCCAGCCCGAAAGCACCAAATCAAAAAACGGGTCATCGTAAACTACGGAGCCGGCTCCAAAACCAACGGAGGTTGCCCAGAAAAACCTGGGGAATTTTGTTGTTGTGCGGTATCGGATGCTTATGTTTGACTTGGTGGGTGCCTCAATACCAACGAATTCAGGAATTAAATACCCGGATCGCGGAGTTGGAGAAGCGGAAAACAGAGATTCAAACCGAAAATCAAAGCCTCCAG
>CAZKWP010000023.1:0-5453 GCA_964556555.1 uncultured Syntrophomonadaceae bacterium | reverse complement strand
GCAGCACGATGCCCTTATCGGCGGAGAGGAGAGCGGCGGTTGAAAGGCTGGCCCGCGAAGAATTGGGAATGGTCAAGCCGGGAGAAAAGGTCTTGCTTGATTTGCAGACGGCTGGAAATTAGACGTTGCTATAAATTTTAAAAGATTCGGATTTTTTCTAAATAGGGTCGTATCAACCTTGACAAATTCAGCAGATTAGTTAGAATAAAAATGCATAATGTTAAACTTAGGAGGGCATCTCTGGTTTATGACCATTGCGGTGGGAGGCATTGTCGAAGGAATTGTTACCGGCATTACTAATTTTGGGGCATTCGTGACCCTGCCGGATGGCCAGGTTGGACTGGTGCACATTTCGGAAGTCGCGGATACCTATGTTAAGGATGTCAATGATTATCTCAAACAAAACGATCGCGTAAAAGTTAAAGTGATTAATGTAGATCCCAAAGGCAAAGTCGGGTTGTCAATCAAACAGGCAACAGCGAGACCTAGCGGAGGACCGCGGAGACCGCGGGAATCACTTGAGGACAAACTGGTTAAGTTTATGAAGGAAAGCGACGAACGTCAGCAGACCCTTAAAAGAAATATTGATTCTAAGCGGGGCGGCCGAGGAGCACGGGGTTTTTAATCGCGGCACCGAAGAAATCAAGGAGGGTTTAATGAGGTTTGTTTAAATTATTATATTAAATATAAGATTTTATCGAATAGTTGGGAGCATTCTTTGAATGCTCTATTTGTATGTTCGGAGGATAAACGGCAATGGATAAGGTTTATGCGGCAATTGATGTGGGGACGAATTCCATTCGGATGCTGGCAGCCAAGGTACAGGGGGGTAAACTTTTACCACTGCAAAGTAAAATGCAGATAACCCGGATTGGCCAGGGAGTAGGAACTTCTAGGAAACTGCTTGCGGAGCCGATGTCCCGGTCGCTTAGGGCGCTTAAGGAATATTCCGCAGCCTTGCAGGAAATCGGAGTCGATAGTTTAAGAATTGTGGCCACTAGTGCCGTAAGGGAAGCGGTAAACGCGCCGGAGTTTATCGAGCTGGCAGCGCAAATAGGCTTATCGGTAGAGATTATTTCGGGAGAAACGGAGGCGCAGTTAAGTTTCGCCGGGGTAACTCGAGGCCTTACCGATGTGGCGAATCCTACAGTTTTGGATATTGGAGGGGGAAGCACCGAGTTTATTTGGGCGGAGTCGAATCGGATTCAGGTTTACAGTGTGCCGCTGGGTGCGGTGAAAATAGCTGAAAACCCATTAGTGCTGAGGGAACTGCCTATATTATGCGCCGGGATTTTGGCGGAGTTGTTAAACCGTAAGGAATCCTCCTTGGTGGGGGTAGGCGGAACGGTTACCACCTTGGCGGCGATTGAACAACGGCTGGCGGTATATCAGCCGGAACGGGTACACGGGTTTATCCTACAGCGGTCCGTGGTAGAGAATCTGCTGAAATCCCTGTCGGCTTTATCGCTGGCTGAACGTCGAACCGTGGTGGGTTTACAGCCAGAGCGGGCCGATATAATCTTGGCCGGGACCGCCCTACTTTTAGAGATCATGAAAAGCACTGGTCAGTCTCAACTGGTGGTTAGTGAGAGTGACTTGCTCCAGGGAATAATCTGGGGCTTAGCCGATGCGGTCTAATTATTGCTTAGCCCAGAGTATCTTTGCCCTTTATTTAGTACGCGAATGATTTTTTGCTTTAAGAAGGATAATGCGGAATTATGTCGAATAATACATCTGGTTAAATATAGTTTGCAGGATTACCTGAAATACTTGAGGATAGAAAAGAATATAGATTTCTCCGAGCCATTTGCACCTAAAAGAAGGTATCGACCGACTCATGGTGTTTTGGCCGATAGGGCATATGAAGGACCCTTGGCCGGTCCGTCGGAAACGAATATGCCTCCCTTTTGGAAAGGAGTACAAGATATGGCCGGCTTATTTGGCTATGACCGATTGCCTTTTCAATAAAATGGGAGTCGGTTTTTGGTTTTATTATGGTTTCGGTATACTTAATACTTTGGTTTCGTTTTGATAATCCAACCAATATTAGAAAGAAGGTGAATGCTTGCACGAGTTAGGTTTGATGCAGCAGGTAATCCATATTTTGCAGGAGAGTGCGCAAAGAGAAGGGATTAAGCGGATATCCTCGATCAATTTGGTAGTGGGTAAAATGACGGCAGCTCAACCCGATTCACTGCAATTTGCTTTTGAAGTATTGTCGCAAACCGAAGACTGCCTGCGTGAGGCAACCTTAAATATTCAAGAGATTGAACTTACGGCTGAATGTTTAAATTGTGGAAACGAATATGCGGTAGAAGAGTATCGGTTCGTTTGCCCCAATTGCGAGAGCTCGGAGAACCGCATAAGAGGCGGACGAGAATTATACATTGATTCTTACGAAGGTGATTGACCGGCAACTAACAAATATCTTGTTATAATAGCAATTAATCATTAATTAAGCATTCAATTCAATAAATTAATCTATGAAAAGAGGTCTAAAAATTTGAAAGTAAAACTGATCAGTAATATTTTAGATGCCAATACGGCTATGGCGGAGCAAAACCGGCAGCTCTTTAAAGAACACGGAATTTTTGTGTTAAACATGATGAGCGCGCCGGGGGCGGGCAAGACCACCCTACTGGAAAAGACGATTGAGGAGCTTAAAGGAAAATTGCGTATCGGGGTAATCGAAGGGGATATCTGTACGACCCAAGATGCCGAGCGCATTGCTTCCCACGGGGTACCAGTAGTACAGATCAATACAGACGGAGCTTGTCATCTAGACGCTAACATGATTGCCCGTTCTGCCCAAAACCTGCCTTTGGCGGAGATTGACCTATTGGTAATCGAGAATGTGGGTAATTTAGTCTGTCCAGCGGAATTTGACTTAGGCGAGAACCTCAAAGCGATGTTGATCAGCGTTACCGAAGGTAATGATAAACCTACTAAATACCCGTTAATGTTTCGGGAGTCACGGGCCGTTCTGGTAAACAAGCTCGACTTGCAGCCGTATACGGATTTTAGTTTGGAAACCCTGCAAAAGGATATGGCGCAGTTGAATCCTAAGGCAGATGTCTTCTTTATTTCAGCAAAGACCGGTGAGGGCATAACCGCTTGGAGTCAATGGTTAACCGATCGGGTTAATAATAATAAACCGGTTTACCCTGAGCCAAATTAAAGTTCTGATTTAGGTGTAAGGTGAAAATCTGCTTGACAGTTCCAGTGCTGCGTTTTAGGTTAGCGATTTTCGCCATTTCTAACTAATATTAATTTTTGCGAAAAGGGGGTGAAAGAGTAAGACTCAGTCCCGGTAGATTAGATATAGGGTTGGACTGAGCTTACCTAATAAATATTGGGTAACTAGATTATATAGGTGTAGGGAGGGAGTAAGTATGGCGCTTAGCCGCCGGGATTTTTTGAAATTATGTGCCGGTGGAACCGCAGCAATTAGTATGTCTGGTTTTCTTGCTCCATTTTTGAAGGAAGCCGCAGCTGCTGGAAATCCACCCGTTATCTGGTTACAGGGGGCGTCCTGTACCGGGTGTTCAATCTCTTTGTTAAATACGGTACACCCTGATATTAAAGAGGTACTTCTTAACGTTATCAGTGTTCATTATCATTCAACTATCATGGCTACAGCCGGAGAACAGGCTATGGAAGTCATGATGAAAACTGCGGAAGAAAATGCCGGACAGTTTTATCTAGTAGTAGAAGGCGCTGTTCCGGTGAAGGACGAAGGACTCTATTGCACAATTGGGGAAACTCCTGATGGCCAACCAATTACCTTAGCCAGTCTAGTTCGAGATATCGGGCAAAAAGCAGCAGCAGTGCTCAGTGTGGGAACCTGTTCTGCCTATGGCGGAATTCCCGCAGCTGGTCCCAACCCGACCGGCTGTGTACCGGTATCAGAAGTACTTTCTGGTAAACCGATTATTAACATTCCCGGCTGTCCGCCCCATCCGGACTGGATTGTGGGCACCCTGGCCCACATTCTGCTTTACAAAGACCTGCCCAAGCTGGATAAGTTCGGCCGCCCGGTTATGTTTTACGGGGGAGTTATCCACGACAACTGCCCCCGACGGCAGTACTTTGATAACGGAGTATTCGCCGCGAACTTCAGCGATCCCGGCTGTCTATTGGAACTCGGCTGCCGCGGACCTTTCGCGCATTGTGATGTAACTTATCGTCAGTGGAACGGTGGAGTTAATTCTTGTATCCGGTGTGGCGGACCTTGTATCGGTTGTACCGAACCCGGGTTCCCCCAAGGACCAGTATACGCACGGTTGCCCGAATTCTCTTTAGGGCCGCAAACCAGTGTTAGCGCCGATACTGTGGGAACTGCCTTAGGTGCCCTTACCCTAGCCGGAATTGGCGGTCACCTGATTGGCAATGTGGCTACGGGTCGTATCCCGGGCAAACACAAAGAGAAAGAGGGTGACAAGTAATGGCACAAAAAGTTGTTATTGACCCGATAACTCGGATCGAAGGCCACTTAAAGATCGAAGCGGAAGTTGATGGCGGTAAGGTGGTTGACGCGCGTAGTTCTGGCGCACTCTTTAGGGGGATTGAACTGATCTTACAGGGTCGGGATCCTCGGGATGCCCAGCAGTTTGTCATGCGGATCTGTGGGGTTTGCCCAATCGGTCATGCTACGGCTTCAACTTTAGCCTTAGATAATGCCTTTAAGCTAGATGTACCGGATAACGGCCGGATCATCCGCAACTTAATCCTGGGCTCCAATTTTATTCAATCGCATATTCTGCATTTCTACCACTTGGCTGCCCTGGATTATGTGGATGTAGTCAGGGCGGGGCTGCCGGTATCCCCATTTGTTCCCCGTTATGAAGTAGAAGGGGAATACCGTCTGCCGGATGCGGTTAACAAAGCCGCGGTGGAACAATACGTGCTAGCCCTGGACATGCGGAAAAAAGCTCATGAAATGTTAGCTATTTGGGGCGGACGTGCACCGCATCCGCAGTCGATTGTCCCCGGCGGTTCTACCGAAAAAGTAGATGCGCAGAAGGTAATTGACTTTAGTTTCCGGCTCAAAGAACTTACGTCATTTATTGAGAATGTCTACGTTCCTACCGTCAAAGCCGTAGCTGAAGTTTACGCGGATTATCTGGAGGTAGGGGTAGGTTGTAAAAACATGCTGTCCTACGGGGCTTTCCCGCAAAGTTCGGCGGATCCTCAGGGCGCGAATGGTTACTTTAAACGGGGAGCCTTCGTCAATGGCAAAGACATCGCCATAACCCCGGATCTGATTACGGAAGAAGTCAAGTACTCCTGGTACAATGACGACACCGCCGGCAGCCGTCATCCCAGTGAGAGTGTAATCACGCCGGAACCCCGGAAACCAGGCGCTTATTCCTGGTTAAAAGCTCCTCGCTACGACGGCAAGCCTATGGAAGTGGGTCCCTTAGCCCGGATGTGGGTAGGGAAGAATGCAGGCG
>CAZKWP010000022.1:3465-20037 GCA_964556555.1 uncultured Syntrophomonadaceae bacterium | reverse complement strand
CCAGCGCCGATGGTACTTGGGTGGTAACGCCCTGGGAGAGTAGGTCGTTGCCAGAAATTAATTTTTATAATTTAGTTGTCGTTCCTCGATAGCTCAACGGTAGAGCATTCGGCTGTTAACCGAAGGGTTGCTGGTTCGAATCCAGCTCGGGGAGCCAAGTTTTAAAAGGCAGTCTTCCTTTTGGAAAGATTGCCTTTTATATTTAAATAAAGCAGTTGTTAAAACTTATGATGCAGACTTTTTTAATTAAGACCGGTGTTGGCATAGCTAGATGCTTGGATAAATTAGTTAAACCGTTTTAATTATAAATGGAAGATAGTGAAATAAGCAGTAATCAGCAAGGTTGCCCAGCAGGTTGCCCCAGAGCGGCCTTTTTTGTTTTTTGAGGTCAATTTTCGTTAAATAAAGAATTGGAACTGTTATTAAAGTGTATACTATAATAATAAATAAGGTCAGGGAAGGTCAAAAGGTCAGGGAAGGTTAATTCGCTGTAAAGTTTGACCGTTGTTTACTGAAACAAAAACTGCCGTACCATACCCAAGTTTCTTGGAGATGCGGCCATTTCTTTAACTTTATGATATTTGTTCTGGGCGTCGGGATTAATACGATGCCCAGAGAAGAACGAAATACACAAACACGTAATTTGCCTATAGAAGCTTAGCTAAAATATCATTTAAGTAAAGGGGACCAGGCAGATGGGGAGTATAGTGGAACGAATAGAAAGGCATCTGCAGGAACTGCTGGGAGAAAGTCCGCAGGGAATTTTGGAATTGCAGCGGAATGTATTGGCCAGTCTGTTCGAGTGCGCCCCCTCGCAGATAAATTACGTACTGAGTACTAGATTTACCATCCAGCAAGGGTACCTGGTTGAAAGCAGACGGGGCGGCGGTGGGTTTATTCGAATTATCAAACTGCCGGTAGATTCTTTAGAAGTTTTTTATCGTTTAGCCCCGGAAGAATCAATGGGAGATGTATCTCAGTCGGAAGGCGAAGGTTTGATCGAACGGCTATACCGGGAACAGTTGCTTACGCTCAGAGAAGCCCGGTTACTGCAAAGAATAATCCATCGGGACACTTTGCAATTGGAACTGCCTCAGCGGGATGGTTTACGGGCGAGATTGCTAAAGGCGGCCCTTATGGAAGTCTTAAAAGTCAGGGATCCAGAGGAAAGCGGTTAGAATATGTTCTGATTAACCGCTGGCTAGTCTTTAACTTAATGGCCTGATTTTTTAATTTTAATAAGCAGAATGGAATAGAGAGGTGACCGGTTATGTTTTGCGAGGAGTGTCAGAAGCGACCGGCAACGGTCCACATAACCCAGGTAGTCAATAATAAAAAAACGGAGCGCCACTTGTGTGATCAATGTGCGCGGGAGTATCAGGGATTAACCCTCAATTTTGAACCGAATTTCACCATTCAGCAGCTCTTGGCCAGCCTGTTGAATCAGGATTCGGGAGTTTTAAACCTGACTCAGCCCGGGATGTCGGTGGAAAAGCGGTGTGATCAGTGTCATTTATCTTATGCCGAATTGGCCCAAAATGGCAAGTTTGGTTGCCGGGAGTGCTATGAGCATTTTGCCGATCAGTTGGAACCACTGATGCGAAAGATTCACGGGAATGCCCGGCACAGCGGGAAGATACCCCAAAGAACCGGACAAGCGCTGGATTTGAAGCGTCAGTTAGAGCGGCTCTATGCCGAGTTGCAGCTGGCGATCCGTAAAGAGGCTTTTGAAAGAGCCGCTGAAATCCGGGACGCGATCCATGAGCTGGAGAAGAAAAAAGCGGAACCAGAGGGGAGGGAGGCGCAATGATTATTGAATCGATCATCAATCGGCCCTACAGCAAGTGGCTGGAAGGAAGCGGTCCTCACAGCGATATTGTGATCAGCAGTCGGGTGCGCCTCGCCCGAAATCTGTTGGAGGTACCCTTTCCGCACCAAATGACGGAAGAACAGGCGCAGGAAGTAGTAACATCCGTGGCTCGGGTCGTGGGAAAAAGTGAAGTCCGGGAAAATCTGGGAACCATGGAAATAGTAATGCTGAATGATTTGTCTAGTTTAGACCGGCAAATTTTGGTTGAAAAGCATCTGATCAGTCCGGCGCATGCGGAAAATACCGCGAGAGGTCGCGGACTGGTTATCCGGGATGATGAAGCTGTCTCGATAATGATTAATGAAGAGGATCACCTGCGGCTGCAGTGCCTGTTTTCCGGCCTGCAGGTTAAAGAGGCTTGGGAATTGGCTAACCAGACAGATGATTATTTAGAGTCGAGTTTAAACTATGCTTTTGACGAGAAATGGGGCTACCTTACGGTTTGTCCGACGAATGTCGGCACCGGGATGCGGGCTTCGGTGATGCTGCACCTGCCGGCCTTGGTAATGACGAACCAGGCGCAGCGGATCTTTGCTACCTTATCCCAGATTGGCTTAGCGGTCCGCGGTTTGTATGGTGAAGGCACAGAAGCCACCGGGAATCTGTTTCAGATTTCCAACCAGGTGACTTTAGGCCCCCGCGAAGAAGAAATCGTCAACAACTTAACGACCGTAACCAGTCATCTTATTGAGCAGGAACAAAAAGCGCGGCAGCATTTGCTGAGTAAAGCCCGGTTATCGTTAGAGGACCGGATCTGTCGGGCGCTGGGTATCTTGCTGAACGCGCGGATCATGAATTCCGAAGAAGCTTTATCCCATCTCTCCGATGTTCGCTTAGGGTTAAATTTGGGAATTATAGATACGATTGATTTAAGGGCTTTAAACGAATTAATGGTCTTGATCCAGCCCGGGTATCTGCAGAAGCTGGCTGGTCAAGAAATGAGCGCCTTTGACCGGGATGTCAAACGGGCCAATATTATCAGAGAAAAATTAAAGACTAATTAATAGCCAGGGAGGTGTAAGGCATGTTTTCACGATTTACTGAAAGAGCGCAAAAAGTATTGATCTTTTCCCAGGAAGAAGCCCAGCAGCTTAAACACGAGGCTGTTGGTACGGAGCATCTCCTCTTAGGGTTGATCCGGGAAGGCGAAGGGGTATCAGCCCGTGTCTTAAATAACTTAGGGATCAGTTTAGAAAAAGTCCGCGAGGAAGTTAACCGTCTGATTGGACCGGGACAGTCGGTGACCGAAGAAGTAGGTCTGACCCCCAGGGCAAAAAGGGTATTGGAATTATCCGTAGATGAAGCCCGGCAGCAAGGATCCGGATACGTAGGCACGGAGCACCTGCTTTTAGGGTTGATTAGAGAAGGGGAAGGGGTAGCGGCCCGGGTGCTGATCAGTTTAGGGGCAAATCTACAGCAGGTCCGGACGGAAATTCTCTCTTTACTCGGTCAGGGAACCGGATTCGGTCATGGGGGGATGGCAGCCGGCGGCGGGGCTGGCTCTAAAGAAGGCAACACCCCGGTCTTGGATCAATTTAGCCGGGATCTGACCCAGTCTGCCCGGGATGGTCATCTCGACCCAGTCATTGGACGGGATAAGGAAATTGAACGGGTAGTCCAAATCTTAAGCCGGCGTACCAAGAATAACCCGGTGCTCGTGGGGGATCCGGGAGTGGGTAAAACCGCCATCGTGGAAGGCTTAGCCCAACGGATTATAACCCAGGAGGTGCCGGAAACCCTGCTGGATAAAAGGGTTTTAACCCTGGATTTATCGTCTGTCGTGGCCGGCTCTAAATATCGGGGTGAATTTGAAGAACGGCTGAAAAAGATTATCGATGAAATCAGAAACACGGGGAATGTGATAATCTTTATCGACGAATTGCATACCCTGATTGGCGCCGGCGGGGCAGAGGGCGCGATTGACGCGGCTAATATTTTAAAACCGGCCTTGGCGCGGGGAGAACTGCAGTGCATTGGGGCGACTACCCTGGATGAATACCGCAAACACATTGAAAAGGATGCCGCTTTGGAGCGCCGCTTCCAGCCGATTATGGTGGATGAACCTTCAGAGGAGGAAACAATCGAGATCCTCTATGGTCTGCGGGATCGTTACGAGGCACACCACCGGGTAAAAATTACCGATGCTGCCGTTTTGGCGGCGGCGCGTCTGTCCGATCGGTATATTACGGACCGGTTTTTGCCCGATAAGGCCATAGATTTGATTGACGAAGCTTCTTCCCGGGTAAGGCTGCGGAATTACACAACCCCCCCCGATCTGAAAGAATTAAATAATCAGTTGGAGGAAATTCGCAAAGAAAAAGAAGCAGCGGTAATGGGTCAGGAATTTGAAAAAGCGGCCCAGTTGAGGGACCGCGAGCAGAAAATCAAGAGCGAATTGGAGTCCCAAAGAGTGGCCTGGAAACAGTCCCAGGGTAAGAATGAATCGGTGGTAACGGAAGAAGACATTGCGCATATCGTGGCTAACTGGACCGGCATCCCGGTGCAGAAGTTAGCGGAAGAAGAAAGCGAACGGCTGGTTCGTATGGAAGAAATCATTCATGAGCGGGTAATTGGTCAAGATGAGGCCGTAGTTGCGGTAGCCCAGGCTGTAAGGAGAGCCAGGGCCGGGCTTAAAGACCCCAAACGGCCGATTGGTTCTTTTATCTTCCTTGGCCCCACCGGTGTCGGGAAGACCGAGTTGGCCCGGGCTTTGGCGGAAGTGTTGTTTGGGGATGAAGATAATCTGATTAGATTAGATATGTCCGAGTATATGGAAAAGTTTGCGGTTTCCCGGTTAGTCGGTTCCCCACCCGGTTACGTAGGGTATGACGAAGGGGGTCAGCTTACTGAGGCGGTTCGGCGCAAACCCTACTCCGTGGTCTTGTTTGATGAGATTGAAAAAGCGCATCCCGAAGTTTTCAACATCCTCCTGCAGCTGTTGGAAGATGGCCGGCTGACTGATGCGCAGGGCCGGACCGTAGACTTTCGGAATACGGTAGTAGTTATGACCTCTAACGTGGGGGCGCAACTCCTTAAATCGGAAGGAAGCCTGGGTTTTCGTCGGGAAAAGCAGGAAGAAGAGCGCTACGAGGGGATGAAAAAGCGGATACTGGCCGAGCTAGGTCGGGTATTTCGTCCCGAGTTTTTGAACCGGATTGATGAAACGATTGTTTTCCGCAGCCTTACGGAGCCAGAATTAAAGCAGATTGTGGATCTGATGCTGAACGAGGTTAAAACGCGTTTGGCTGAGAAAGACATGAAGTTCGAGGTGAGCGACGCAGCGAAAGCTCATCTGCTGCAGGAAGGATTTGACCCGGCCTTCGGGGCCCGTCCGCTGCGCCGGGCGATCCAGCGCTTGATTGAAAATAAATTGTCCGAAGAGTTGCTGCGGGGTCAATTTAAACCCGGCGACACAATTCGAGTCGAGTTAGAAGAAAGTGGAATTTTATTTATTAAGTAGTCGGATAATGCTATAATCTTATCAGAAAAAGGATTAAAAAGTATTTTTAAGGCGCTTAAGCACATAGATGTTTAAGGGGGGGGGTTAAGGTTGTCCAAACTGCGCCGGAAATTCCTCTGCCAACAGTGCGGTTACGAATCCGCAAAATGGGTGGGACACTGTCCCGCCTGTTTGGAATGGAATACCTTCGCGGAAGAAGCAGCCTTTGCCCCGCCTAATTCCAGTTGGTTAGACCAAAGCAGGATGAATCAGCCGCAGGGTTTAAGGGAGATTTCTGCTGAATCCCTGACCCGTTATCCTACGGGCAGCGCTGAGGTCGACCGGGTACTTGGCGGCGGATTAGTTCCTGGCTCTTTAATTTTGTTAGGCGGGGACCCAGGGATCGGCAAGTCTACTTTGCTTTTACAAGTAGCTGGTTCGCTGGCAAAGCGTCATGGCCCGGTTTTGTACGTTTCAGCCGAAGAGTCAATCCAGCAGATAGCCTTACGAGCAAGCCGTTTAGGTTTAGATTCGACGCAATTATTGGTTATGGGGGAAGCGAATTTAGATGCAGTAGCCGAACAAGTTCAGGTCATTCAGCCTAAAATGTTAATTATTGATTCCATTCAGACGGTGTTTCGGCCAGAACTGGCCATGGTGCCCGGCAGCATTGGGCAGGTTCGGGAAAGTACCGCTTTTTTAATGAAAATGGCTAAAAACTCCCATTTGGTGACTTGGATTGTTGGGCACGTTACTAAGGATGGTACGATTGCCGGGCCGCGCGTTCTGGAACATATAGTGGACGTCGTATTATACTTGGAAGGGGAGGGACAACATTCCTTCCGAATGCTCCGGGCTGTGAAAAATCGTTTTGGCGCCACCAATGAAAGTGGTCTGTTGGAAATGCGGGAGGTCGGCTTGGTGGATGTCGAAAACCCTTCCGAGTGGTTTCTGGCGGAACGTCCCGTAGGGACCGCGGGGTCCGTGGTGGTGGCGACTTTAGAAGGCACCCGGCCGCTGTTGGTCGAAATTCAAGCCTTAGTGGTGCAAAGCGGCGGATTTGGCCAACCACGGCGAAGTATTACCGGAGCCGATTTCAACCGGGTTTCCCTCATCTTGGCGGTGCTTGAAAAAAGAGTCGGCCTTAGGATTTTGAATCAGGATGTTTTTGTGAATGTAGTGGGGGGGGTTAAGGTTCTGGAACCGGCGGCGGATTTGGGGATAGCGGTGGCTTTAGCCTCCAGTTTTAAAGGCAAACCGGTGGGCGCCGATTATCTCGTGGCCGGAGAAATCGGCTTAACCGGAGAGATCCGAGCGGTTACGCAAATAGAGCGGCGGATACGGGAGGCCAATCGGGTTGGCTTCCGTCATTTTGTAGTGCCTAAGGGCAGTGAAAGGCACGTCAGCAAAATACCGGGTGCGGAGTTTATTGGCGCCGCTACTCTGGTCGAAGCACTGCAGGCGGTCTTGAAATAGAATTATAGAAAAAAAGTGGCGTAAATTTATACTAATCTAAATTTCGAAAAGTGAAGGAAGGGAGACCAGGATGGTTCGGACAGAAGAAAAAAACAAAGAAGAAATCCTGGAAAAAGGGGCCCGAAATCGAGAGGGGAAAGAAGCCAAAGAGACCAAAGAACCTAAAGAGCATCCCGTAAAAGAAACCGCATCCGGGAAAGATTTAAAAGGGTCTAAAGAGATCAAAGACCCCAGAGAAAATAAGGAGGATAAAGAAGAGAAGCGGGACGATCGGCTCCGGGAAGAGAAAGCCTCCAAAGACGAGCGGTTCCGGGAAGAAAAAGCGCTGGAAGAGAAGCTTGGGCGGGCTTTAAAGATGGTGGCTTCCGGCACCCCCTTGCGGGATGGGATTGAGAGTATCTTACGGGGTAAGATGGGTGCCTTAATTATGATTGGGGATTCTTCCCAGGTAATGGCCATTGTGGAAGGCGGCTTTAAAATAGACTGCGAGTTTACCCCCGCTTATTTATATGAATTGGCCAAAATGGACGGGGCCATAGTCTTAAGCCATGATACCCGGCGCATCCTGTACGCCAATACCCAGTTGGTGCCCAATCCCCTGATTCATTCCTCGGAGACCGGAATCAGACACCGGACTGCCGAACGAACCGCCCGGCAGTCGGGGGAACTGGTTATTTCCATCTCCAAACGCCGCGGTTTGATTACTCTGTATCAAGGCCATGCCAAATACATACTGCAGGATATTGGCCTGCTGCTGGTAAAAGCAAATCAGGCCTTACAGACCTTAGAGAAATATCGCATGGTTTTAGATAAGGACTTGGTAAGCCTCAGCGCCTTGGAATTTGAAAATATGGTCACGGTTTTTGAGGTTACCCGGGTTATCCAGCGTAGTGAATTAGTAATGCGGATCGTTAAAGAGATAGAGGGCTATATCAACGAATTAGGAGTCGAAGGCCGTCTGGTTAGCATGCAGATGCATGAATTAGTGGTTAATGTGGAAGCAGAAATTCTTTTGATCATCCAGGATTACGCTGTTCGGCCGGCCGAGAAAACGCCCCGCCAAATCCGGGAGCACCTTGATCGTTGGTCCCCGGAGGAATTAACCGATTTGGTGGCTATTGGCCGTTGTCTTGGTTATGGGGCTACCACCGGAACTTTAGATTTGCCGGTTTCGGCCCGAGGTTACCGCATCTTGCAGAAAGTGCCGCGGCTGCCCACCTTGATTATTGAAAATCTGGTTGAAAATTTTGGGGATCTGCCCAGCATTCTTCGGGCTTCTATGGATGACCTTGACGAAGTTGAGGGCATCGGCGAGGTTAGAGCCCGAGCCATAAAAAATGGTCTGAAACGATTACAAGAACAGGTCATTTTAGAGCAACGAATCTAGCTTAAAGCCAATCCAGGCTTAAGTGAAATTGAAAACGCGCAGAGTGCTGATCTTCTTCTGTTCTTTAAGCAACACATCATAGAGATTTAAATCCAGCAGGTTACATAGGGCGGCAATATAAAAGAGCAGTTTGCCGATTTCCATTTCTGTAACCTCCTGACAGGAGGGACAGAGGGTACCCTGGAGATGGCTTTCCAGATAATCTTTCAAATCAGACAACGAGGCTTCCGGGGGGATGGGTTTTTTCTTGGCATCAATCTGTACGCAGCCGCAGCTAGTTACGGATTTAACTACCGCTCGGTCAACCCGCGCTGTTGATTCCTGGAATTTGGATAAAACATCCAGGATGCTGTGGTGCCGAATCAGCAGTTCGGAAACGGTGTTTTGAAATTCGTCACACAATATGTCTTTCATAGGAATGGTTTCACTCCTTTGTTCCAAAGCTCCAGATCATTTAAGCCAACTGATGATTATCAATGTAAAATTTACTGTTGCACTCACTATTATAATGATTAGCGCTTTCGATTGTCAATGTACCAGGATAACGAAGGTTGTCGGTCTGTGACAAAAAAGCGGAAATGCCGCTTTTTGACAGGGTATGGCGAGATTGTTATAATGGGAACTAAGAATTGCCAATCAGGAGGAAAGGAGGTGAAGAGCATGATTATTCGATTGGTAAGGGGTATTATTACGCTGGCGGGGGGCAGTTTAGGCTATTGGTTTAGCAGTTTGCTGCTGGAGAACCGATTTGTTGATCCCCTCATCTCGGATGGGCGTATGACTTATGCCTTTCTCGGGTTAGGTATTTTGGGATTTGCCCTGGTTTTCTTTGTGATTAGCCCATGGTTGATTAAAAAAGTAATTCAGGCAACGAGGGCAGTGGAGAATGCCCTGCAAAAAGTTCCGATCCAAGATTTATTAGGAGGCGCCTTAGGTTTAATAATCGGTCTTATCATAGCTACTCTTTTAGGTTTTTCATTTGCGAATGTGCCGGTGGTTGGCGGTTATTTAGCGGTGTTGGTAAGCTTAGGTTTAGGTTATTTAGGGCTAGTGCTGGGAATGAAACGAAAAGATGAGCTGCTGGCGGTTTTTTCAATCTTTCCCCGTTTTGGCGGAAAGGATAAAGAGCGAACCGCCCCCAAGACAGAAGTTCGCGGCCGTTATAAAATTTTAGACACGAGTGTCATAATTGACGGTCGGATTGCGGATATCTGTCAAAGTGGATTCATTGAAGGGATTCTTTTGGTACCCTCCTTTGTGCTCGAAGAGCTGCGCCACGTGGCGGATTCCTCCGATTTGCTCAAACGGAGCCGAGGCCGGCGGGGACTCGACATTTTAAATGAAATGCGCAAGAGTCCGAACATTAACGTAGAGGTGATTGAAATTGATTTTGATGACCTCGCAGAGGTGGACACCAAATTAGTTCGGCTGGCCCAGTTAAAAAACGGTTATATTGCGACTAACGATTACAATTTAAACAAGGTTGCTGAATTACAAGGGGTTATGGTTTTAAACATTAACGAATTGGCTAACGCGGTTAAGCCAATCGTTTTGCCGGGTGAAGAAATGGTGGTCCAGGTGATTAAAGACGGTAAAGAAGCCGGCCAAGGCGTGGCTTATCTGGATGACGGGACCATGATTGTGGTAGACGGTGGTCGCCGGTTTATCGGTCAGACGGTAGATGTTCTGGTTACCAGTGTGTTTCAAACCGCTGCTGGCCGGATGATCTTTGCTAAACCGAGGGGCTCGGATAAGAAATTTGGTTCCTCGGAAAACATCAATGGGGTGAATTTTCTTGGCTAGGATTACGGCAGTTATTCCCGCTGCTGGTCAGGGCGTTCGCATGGGGGCCTCCATAAATAAGCAGTATTTGAAGTTAGCTGGTTTCCCGCTGCTTTTGCATACGTTGCAGGTATTCCAAGCCGAACCCTTAATCGGGGAAATTATCTTGGTGGTAGGCGAGGCCGAAATTTCACGGTGTAAAGCTAAAATAGTTGATCCTTATGGATTATCCAAGATCCGGTCGATTATCGCGGGCGGGAAGGAACGTCAGGATTCAATAAACCGGGGGTTGCAGGTACTTGCTGATGATTGTCAATGGGTGGTCGTGCACGATGGGGCACGACCCCTTTTAATACGCGAGGTGCTAAAGGAAACGATCCGGGCGGCAGAGGAGTGGGGCGCGGCCGTGGCCGCGGTCCCAACGAAGGACACTATCAAGGTTGCCGGTCCCAATAATTTGGTGCAGTCTACGTTAGATCGCCGGAGCCTTTGGAGTATTCAGACCCCCCAGGTTTTTAAACGGTCTTTGCTGGTTAAAGCTTATGCAAAGGCTTTTGCCGACGATTTCTATGGTACCGATGATGCTTCTTTGGTGGAAAGGCTCGGCGCGCCGGTGAAACTGGTGCACGGCAGTTACGAAAACCTTAAAGTAACGACGCCGGAAGACCTGGATCTGGCGGAAGCGATTCTAAAAAGGCGCCAGCAGTGCTAAAATTTTAAACAAATTTTAAACTAAAATCTTAACAAATTATTAAGCTAAATCATAAACGAAAATTTAGAAGGTGGCTGGATCATGTTACGAGTAGGGGTAGGTTATGATGTGCACCGCTTGGTACAGGGGCGGGACCTGATCCTCGGGGGAGTAAAAATTCCTTTTGCCAAGGGTCTGCTCGGTCATTCCGATGCCGATGTGCTGGTGCATGCGCTTATGGACGCCATCTTGGGAGCTTTAGCTTTAGGCGATATTGGCCAACATTTCCCGGATACGGACCCGCGGTATGCGGGGGCGTCCAGTATCGGTCTCTTGGAACAAGTACGGGTAAAAATAGACGAAATGGGCTGGCAAATTGGCAATATTGACAGTGTAATCGTGGCCCAAAGGCCGCGACTGGCTTCCTATATCCCGGACATGCGCGCCAAGGTGGCCAGCGCCCTGCAAACAGCCGCAGACCAGGTCAGCATCAAAGCTACGACCACTGAAGGTCTGGGATTTGCGGGAACTGGGGAGGGAATCGCGGCTTACGCGGTGGTCTCGCTGGTTAATAAGGACGGGATAAGGGATTAGGTGTTAGGTATAATTATTGTATTACTACATAAAGCTTTTTAACTTAGATTTTAGATCCATAAATTTTTGATCGAGAAAGGCGAGCTGAAGCAATGACGGATTTAACAAGTTTAGAAAAGGTACGGGTGCGTTTTGCGCCCAGTCCCACCGGGCCTTTACATATCGGCGGCGCGCGTTCCGCTTTGTTTAACTATCTGCTGGCGCGAAAAACCGGCGGCAACTTTATAGTAAGGATTGAGGATACGGACTTGGAGCGTTCCAGCCGGGAATCGGAAGCAAATATACTTGACTCCCTGCGCTGGCTGGGGATTGAGTGGGATGAAGGGATCGAGGTTGGCGGCAGGTATGCTCCTTACCGGCAAACCGAACGCCTGCATACTTACCAGCAGTTTGCCCAGCAGCTGCTTGAGACGGGACAGGCGTATTACTGCTTCTGCACTGAGGAAGAATTGGAGGCGGAGCGGCAAGCCCTTTTGGAACAGGGTGAAATGGTACGCTACTCTGGGAAATGCCGGCATTTGACGGATTCGGAACGCGCCAGATTAGAGGCGGAAGGACGCAAACCAGCCCTGCGGTTTCGGGTGCCGGATAATCAGACCGTAGTCGTAGATGACCTGGTGCGGGGAGAGGTGGCTTTTGAAACCAGCAACTTAGGCGATTACGTCATTGTGAAATCGGACGGCATCCCAGTCTACAATTTTGCTTGTGTGATCGATGATACCTTGATGGAAATAACCCACGTGATCCGGGGGGAAGAACATCTTTCCAACACCCCGCGGCAGCTTTTGCTCTATGATGCGTTAGGGCTAACGCGGCCGCAGTTTGCCCATGTTTCCCTGATTTTGGGTGCAGATCGGTCCAAGATGAGCAAACGCCATGGGAGCACCTCGGTGGTAGCCTATCGGGAAGCTGGGTACCTGCCTGAGGCCTTGATTAACTTCTTGGTCTTGCTGGGCTGGTCCCCGCCGGGGGAAGAGGAACTCCTCCGGCTGGATGAAATAGTCGAGTACTTTTCGCTCGACCGGGTGGCCAAGAACCCTGCGGTCTTTGACCTGGATAAATTGAAGTGGATCAATGGGTGCTATTTGCGACAAAGTGAACTCGAACGGTTAACCGACTTGGCCATTCCCTTTCTGCAAAAGGCGGGACTGTTTGACGCGCGGCTTACCGCGGCTGAGTATGCTTGGGTAAAGCTGCTGGTGGAAGCAGTAAGGGATCGGATCAGCTGTCTTAGTGAGCTGGTCGGCGAAGCGCAGGCCTACCGCCAAGCTGAGGTGCAGCCGGAGAATGAGGAGGCGCAAGCCGTACTGCTTGAGGAAGAAGTGTCGCTGGTAGCTCAGCAGTTTAGGGAAAAGCTGGAAGCGCTGGAGCGGGAGGGAACCCTGCTCGAGGTGCCGCAGGCCAAGGCTTTGCTTAAGCAGATCATTAAGGAGAATAAGCTTAACGGCCGCAAAGTATATATGCCGCTCAGGGTAATCCTAACCGGCAAAGTACACGGAAGCGAGCTCTATTACGTAATTCCGCTGCTTGGCACCGCCGGCTGTTTCTCCCGTTTAGCCAAATTGGGTTATTAAACTGTCGATGTTAATCTGCCGAATGATTTGGCGTTGACAATCCGCGGCCGGGATGAGTATAATGATTCTAAAGCGTATAATAAAAGCTTTGAATGGGGAGAGTAAGCGTTTTGGCCAGTCTAAGAGAGGAACCATCATCGGCTGCAAGTGGTTCTGGTGAGGTCGGCGTTGAAGTGCACCCGGGAGCTTCCTGGCCGAACGTTAATACCAGTAGGTCCGGACGAAATGACCCACGTTACCGGGTTCGATGCTGAAAGATGTGATCGCGGGTCTATCTGCGGTGTCGGTGAGGGGGTTCCTTGGGACCAATCAGGGTGGAAACGCGAAGCAATCCTTCGTCTCTGACAAGAGACGAAGGATTTTATTTATGTCGGGGATTCTATTTCGTTCTATTTTATTAAGTTATTATTATTTTTCTGTTTGAGAATTTCTTATGAAAGGATGGGGTTCGAATGTTAAAATTTATGAAACAGCTGCGCCGTGATGTTGAAGTGGTATTTGAACGGGACCCGGCGGTCCGCAGTGTTTGGGAAGTCATCTTCTGCTACCCCGGTTTTCATGTTTTGCAGTTGCACCGGCTGGCCCACTGGCTGTATAAGCGTCGGTGGTTTGTTTTGGCCCGCTTGATTTCGCATCTGGGCCGGCACATGACCGGTATTGAGATTCATCCTGGCGCCACCATTGGCGAGGGTTTGTTTATCGACCACGGGATGGGCGTAGTCATTGGCGAAACCGCGGAAATTGGGAGCAATGTGACTCTGTACCAGGGAGTCACTTTGGGGGGCACCGGCAAGGAAAAAGGCAAACGGCACCCGACCATCGGGGATAATGTGGTTATTGCGACCGGGGCTAAAGTTTTGGGATCGTTTACCGTGGGGGATAACGTGAAAATTGGTTCAGGGTCGGTGGTTTTAAACAGCGTGCCACCCGACTGCACCGTGGTAGGGGTCCCCGGACGGGTGGTGGCGCTGAATGGCCGCAAATTAACCCCTGAAGAGAACATTGATCTCCAGCATCATCTGCTGCCCGACCCGGTGGCCGACCTGATCAATAATCTGCAGCAGCGGATTGAGTACTTGGAAAAAAAGCTGATTGAGGTGGAGGAGAAGCAGGATGAGTTTAAAGATGTACAACACGCTAACCCGGCAAAAAGAGGAATTCAGCTCGCGTAAGCCCGGCCAGGTGGGGATGTATGTATGCGGACCCACAACCTATAATTACATCCATCTGGGAAATGCAAGGCCCATCGTGGTTTTTGACACGGTGCGCCGCTACCTGGGCTACCGGGGTTTCCAGGTGGAGTATATCCAAAACTTTACCGATATTGACGACAAGATCATCAATCGGGCGAACGAACTGGGAGAAGACCCGCAGCAATTGGCGGAGCGTTATATCGGAGAATACTTCCGCGACGCCGATGCTTTAAACGTCCAGCGGGCCAACGTCCATCCCCGGGTCAGTGAACACATGCCGGAGATATTGGAAATGATCCAGGGTCTCCTGGACAAAGGAACAGCTTATCAGCTGGCAGGGGATGTTTATTATGCGGTAGAGCGGTTTGCCGGGTACGGTAAGCTATCCGGCCGCTCCCTCGAGGACGTGCAGGCTGGAGCGCGGGTTGAGGTGGATGAACGGAAAAACAATCCCTTGGATTTTGCTCTGTGGAAAGCGGCTAAACCGGGAGAGCCAGCCTGGGAAAGCCCTTGGGGAATGGGCCGTCCTGGCTGGCATATTGAGTGTTCGGCTATGTCCATGAAATATTTGGGTTTTGGGTTCGACATTCATGGCGGGGGCAGTGATTTGATCTTCCCGCACCACGAAAATGAGGTGGCGCAGGCCGAAGCCTTTACGGATAAGCAGCCCTTCTGTTATTATTGGCTGCATAATGGGTTTATTACGGTTAACCAGGAGAAGATGTCTAAATCCCTGGATAATTTTTTCCTGGTCAGAGATATTCTGGCCAAATTTCCCGCCCCGGTGGTTCGGTTTTATCTGCTGTCCACCCACTACCGCAGTCCGCTCGACTTTGACGACAGCAAGTTAGAAATGAGCCGCCGCAGTTTAGCCCGCTTAAAGACCAGTCTCGATTTGCTGGAAGAGGTGCTCCGCGAAAACCATGAAGCCGCGGGTAACGAGACGGCGGCGCCGGCTGAACCGGCCGGGGAAGCGGATACCAAACCCAAATGGTCAGCTTTAGCTGCTCAGATCAAGCAGTCGAAACAAGAATTTATTGAAGCCATGGATGACGATTTCAATACTGCCCGGGCTACGGCCGCCCTTTTTGACCTGTCCCGGGAGATCAATTCATTAATAAATCAAATCGTTCACGGTAATGGCCAGCCCAGTGTGCCGGAGCGCGACACCCTTGGTCAAGCCCAACGTACCATGGAGGAACTTTTGGGAATACTAGGGCTGGAGCGCAATTTCCTGCGCCGCTCTGGTGCGGATACGGCCGGGTCAGGAGCGAGTGGGCGCCAGGAGCGGTTGCTTAAAATTCTTAGCCAATTACGGCAGGAAGCGCGTGAGCAGAAGGACTGGACCACCGCAGATCAGATCCGGGACGGCTTAAAAGCGCTCGGAGTAACTTTGGAGGATACCGCACAAGGGGCGAGGATTAAGTTCTCGCAAGCCGAATCAGATTTAAAAGAGGAGCCTTTGATCGAATTGCTCATTGACCTGCGGCAAAAGGCGCGGACGCGCAAAGATTGGGCCTTGGCGGATCGGGTCCGGGCCGGTCTTTTGGAATTGGCAATAGTATTGGAGGACACAGCGCAGGGAACCCGGTGGAAAAGCGAAAGCTAACGGGTTTGGAGGAGTTAAGCCTAAATGACAGATAAAATACACGAGGCAGTGGTTCCCAGATTGGCAAAACAACAGCAGGATGCAGCGGAAAACCTGGATCGATCAGGGAGCGTCCCCTTAAAGGGCGATTGGTTTAACACGGCAAGCCTGGCGGAAGCGGATGATTTGCCCCCGTTAGTCTTAGCCTACTTGGGGGACGCGGTTTATGAATTGTTTGTACGGGCGGGACTGGTGGCCCGGGGTTTCACTCGGGTCGGACCGTTGCATCAGGAGGCCATTAAGCTGGTGCGGGCAACTTGTCAGGCCCGGTTTCTCCATGAAATCGAGGAAACCTTGACCCAGGAAGAAGTCCGGGTGATGAAAAGGGGCCGCAACGCCAAATCCGGACATGTTCCCCGCAGTACGGAAGCAGTCGAGTATCGTTGGAGCACCGGTTTTGAGAGTTTAATCGGCTATCTTTACCTTCAGCACAGATTCGAGCGCTTGGAGGAGATTCTGGCTAAGCTGCCCTGGCCGGCTCCCAGTTCCCAAACTAAATAAAATAAAAAAGCTTAAACAAAAGACCCGGTTTTTAAACTGGGCCTTGACCAAGGTCAGTAAGATCCAGAGGCTGTCGGTTGCGGTAGACAGTGAAAAAATAATCGAGGCCCTGGTAGTTTTTGGAGGGGCTGATTGCAACCAAATCCCAAGCCTCCATCTCGTCTAGATTCGGAAAGAATTTATCCGCGGGATAAGTGTTTTCAATCTTAGTAACGTAAACCTCGGTGCAATAGGGGAGGAACTGCTGGTAGACCCTTTCTCCTCCGATTACAAAGACCTCTTCGCGCGGATAAATTTTCAGGGCTTCGGCTAGTTCCCGCAAAGAGTGACAAACTAGGATGCCGGAATTATTAAGGTCTTTAGTGCTCAATACCAGGTTTATTCTTTCGGGGAGCGGTTTTTGACCGGGTAAAGACT
>CAZKWP010000022.1:0-3449 GCA_964556555.1 uncultured Syntrophomonadaceae bacterium | reverse complement strand
CCCGGCCCATGATTACCACTTGGTCGAGGGTCGTTTGCTTAAAAAACCGCAGATCCTCGGGGATTTTCGCCAGTAAGCTGCCTTTGCAGCCGATTCCCCAGTGCTTATCCACCGCCACGATTGCTTTCATCCGCTTTTCCCCCTTTTAAACAGTTAAAAAGGCCGGTTATATAGCCACCGGAATATTTTTCAGCGGCTCCCCGTGCCGGTAGTTTTCTAAAGTAAAGTCTTCGACTTTGAACGCATAAAAATCTTTGACTTTCGGATTGATTATAAGCTTGGGAGCGGGATAGGGGGTGCGCTGGATCAGTTCCTTTACCAGCGGGATGTGCCGGTCGTAAATGTGGGCATCCGCTATCACGTGGTACATTTCGCCCGCTTGAAGATTGCTGACTTGCGCCAGCATGTGCAGCAAGACGGCGTATTGGCAGACGTTCCAGTTGTTTGCCACCAAGGTATCCTGGGAACGCTGGTTTAAAATAGCGTTCAGTTTTTGCCCGGTAACATTCAAGGTAATGCTGTAGGCGCAGGGATATAAATTCATGGCGTGCAGATCCTGGTGATTGTACATATTGACGATGATTCGCCGGCTATACGGATTATGTTTTAAGTCGAAAAGCACCCGGTCCACTTGATCGAATTTACCTTCCGGGTATTGGTGCTCAAGGCCCAATTGATACCCGTAGGCCTTGCCGATGGAACCATCCGGATCTGCCCAGCTGTCCCAGATGCGGCTGTTTAAATCTTTGATGTTGTTGGACTTTTTTTGCCAGATCCAGAGCATTTCGTCAATGGCCGCAGTTAAATTGGTGGGTCTTAGGGTTAAGATCGGGAATTCCTCGGAGAGGTCGTAGCGGTTGATTACCCCGAATTTTTTCAGGGTATGGGCCGGGGTGCCGTCCTCCCATTTGGCCCTTACCGCTTCTCCAGCGGAAGAAACCCCGATTTCTAAAATATCTTTACACATGCTGATAAACAGCTGATCCGCTTTACTCATGACTGACCGCCTTCCGCTTTTTAATGATCTGGCTAACCAATCAGCTGGCTGGATAAGTTGAAAGGGATACGCCACTAAAATGCCGGACTTGGTGTATGAAAGGTTTCAGCTTTAAATTTAAATTTTAACATAGTTTCTAAAAATTGACCAGGCTTATTGCCGTTGCGTTTCCGCTTCTCTGGCAATTCAGTACGCCGAGGGTACTCTAAGCAAGAATATTTGTTTTAATCGCCAGGGGCACTAGAAACCGGGTATAATATGAGGTGATACCCCAAAGGCCGGATACCATCAAAACCAGCGAAGTCAATGAAATAGGTGAAGTCAGGGAAAGGGGAAATACCATAAATCAATGGAAGATAATGAGATTAGAGTTGGCCGAAGACCCGTATTAGAAATCCTGCGCGCTAAGCAGCCGGTAAATCGGATCGTGCTTACCCGCGGGGCGAGGGATGAGTCGCTGCGGGAAATTCGGAAACTCGCCCGGGAACAAGGCGTGCCGGTCGTGG
Organism: uncultured Syntrophomonadaceae bacterium; assembly: GCA_964556555.1. Taxonomy (GTDB): domain Bacteria; phylum Bacillota; class Ch66; order Ch66; family Ch109; genus CAYXHK01. The sequence continues at coordinate 1,946 of CAZKWP010000022.1, read as the reverse complement.
AGGCGGATAAGGCTTATTTAGATCGGCAGGCTAATTCATTAAACCACCAGGGAGTGCTGGCCTGGGTTGCACCCAGGGGCTATGTGGAAGTTGAAGACCTTTTAGAATTGGCCCGCAGCAAAGGGGAGACGCCTTGGCTGGTCGCCCTGGATGGGCTGGAAGATCCGCAAAACCTGGGCTCCATCCTGCGGACTGTAGAAGGGGTGGGGGCGCACGGTGTGATCATCCCGAAACGACGCTCGGTGCAGTTGAACGCTACGGTGGCGCGGACCTCGGCCGGGGCTGTAGATCTGGTGCCGGTTGCCCGGGTGGCTAACCTGGCTCAGACTCTTGAGAAGCTTAAGGAACACGGCTGCTGGGTAATCGGAGGCAGCGGAGAGTCTGATAAACTGTATACCGAAGTCGATTATACCGGCGGCTTGGTGCTGGTTATCGGGGGCGAAGGAGCCGGTCTAAGCCGGCTGATTGCGGAGAAATGCGATTTATTGGTGCGGCTTCCTATGTGCGGGCAGTTAAATTCCCTTAATGCTTCGGTAGCGGCCGGGGTTTTTCTGTACGAAGTCTTGCGGCAAAAACGGAATAAACCGACGCTTTAAGCGTCAGGTAAACAACTTGGCGGAGCGGATTCGTCCCAATGTCTCAAGTTTGACGGAAATTGTCTGAAGTATAATATATACGTGAGTACCTATAAACCAGACTGTGCTATTGACTCGAATTCCGGCTTTCGTTATAATAGTTATGTTAATTAGGACAACCTTCCTCACCCTTGTCAAATCTTAAAGTGGCAACTGACTAGCTTGCCTTCCCCAATCCGCCCTCTGAACCTGCTCGACAGTAGTTTCAGCGAGGTAAGTCAAGGTATTTATAATTTTGGGAGTTAGGCTTAAAATCTTTTTGCGTTCAATCAGGGACCAGTTATAAAGCCGATTAAGTACTGTTGTGGAGGCGATCTGGGTGACTCTTGTCGTACAAAAAGAGTTGTTGGATGCTTTTGAGGTAATGTGTGATGAAGAAATTGTAGAGTTGGTAAGAGCCGGCGACCCATTAGCCGAAGAGCATCTGATAAACAAATACCGTAATTTTGTACGGGCTAAGGCCAGATCTTATTTTCTCATAGGTGCGGACCGGGAAGACATCATTCAAGAGGGAATGATCGGTCTTTTTAAAGCGATTCGTGATTTTCGCTGTGACAAGCTGTCTTCCTTCAGGGCTTTTGCCGAATTATGTGTAACCCGGCAGATCATTACCGCCATTAAAACGGCGACTCGGCAGAAACATATCCCACTGAATTCTTATGTGTCCTTAAACAAACCGATCTATGATGAAGATTCAGACCGCACGCTTTTGGACGTTATTACCGGTTCCAAGATCACCGACCCGGAAGAATTGATCATCAGTCGGGAAGAATTTGATGATATCGAAGAAAAGATGGGCGAGATTTTAAGTTCCCTAGAATGGAAAGTGCTGATGTCGTACTTGGAAGGCAAATCCTATCAGGAGATTGCGGTTGACCTTAAGCGTCACGTGAAGTCAATTGACAATGCCTTGCAGCGGGTGAAACGGAAGCTGGAAAGGTACCTGGAAAAACGGGACGACGAATAATTTGCTTAAACCCGGTGGTTGCAGTTGACAGACCAAGAGAATTCTGATATGATCTTACTTGTCGTGAAATTGACCTTTTAAAAAAAGGAACGTGCCGACGTAGCTCAACGGCAGAGCAGCTGACTTGTAATCAGCAGGTTGCGGGTTCAAATCCCATCGTCGGCTCCAGTACAGACAACTAAATTTACGGTTATTTTATTTATGTTGTGGAGGGGTTCCCGAGTGGCCAAAGGGGGCAGACTGTAAATCTGTTGGCACAGCCTTCGGAGGTTCGAATCCTTCCCCCTCCACCATGATAATTTAATAAATTGACCTCGCGGGGTGGAGCAGTTGGTAGCTCGTCG
>CAZKWP010000021.1:0-20315 GCA_964556555.1 uncultured Syntrophomonadaceae bacterium | reverse complement strand
ATTTCCTTTGTCAACAATTTATACCTGCCAATTGTTTCCTTTAGTTTGTTGCGGCGGGATTTATTGAAATAGTCGCATCTTAACTGAAGTCAGGCCTAAGTCGCCAAACTAAAGTAAGACTATTTCATCTCAAAGCTTCTCACACCTTGATCACGATGCTCCTAGCTGTTCATCTTTCTACAAGTTAACGATTTGAGTGCCTTTGGGCAGCGTGAACATAGCGTCGTCAATGTCCCCAAGCTTTAAGTTTAGAAATTCCGCAATCAGTTTGCCTCCATCTTGCTGCATTTCTGCGCGAAGCGGTAGTCCGAATTCTTCCCAAATCCAGACTGTACTGGTTTCACCATCGATTTTCATTTCATAAACCAAACATTGTTTGCCATCAAGCAGGTCTTTTTTTATAAATTGCGTATTAGCTGGGGCAAATTCTTCTAAGTAATCTTTTGGTGAAGCTGTATCTATCTCAGAGTTTTCAATCGGCATTTTCATGGCCTGCTTCAGTTCCGGCTGATAGAAATAGACTTCTTTGGCCGATAAATCAACTATGGAGAGCATAGTATCGTTGCTGCCGGGTTCTTTAATTTCAATTCGCATTTTACCAGCCTCAACCCAAACTTTTTGTTTCATCTTTGAACCGTCCGGCAGAGTCATGACGTAATCGTAAGTAAAACCATCAGCCGCTTTGCCTTTTGCCGCCAGCTGATCCGCTGAAAGTACGGCTGGTTCTTGCGCTGCTGGGGCAGGCTGTTGAACTTGTACCGCATCCGTATCTTTCCCCTTTTCCTCTTTAGCGCCGCACCCGCTGAACAGACTGCTGATAATAAAGCAACTCAGTAATAGATAAATGATAAACTTTTCCCGCTTAATAATCACAAACACGTTTTACTCACTTCCTCTGTCATATTTGATCTGATCTAACTAACAACTGGGTAGAAATCCAGAAGATGCTTGTTATTATATTAAACCTTTCCCTTATTCCGAACAAGTCTTTAAATTCCCTATTTACCAAGGAGGATATTAGCAGGCAGACGTTAATTGCATACTAATAATTGGTATGCTATGCTTTATTTATTAAATTATTTAGTAAATTTACCGCTTCATACCATTCAACCTTAAAATGATTTGGACTTATATAGAAAGGATCAAATTATGTATATTGATTATCATGTTCATGTCGGCAGTTTAAAACATTGGCAGGAGTATATGCCCTGGGTTATTGACTTGGTAGACTCTTTCAGCGAACAGAACGGGCTGAAAAGAACGATCGGCCATACCGGTGACATTGAACCAGATTTACTGCTCAAATATATGGATGAAATCGGTTTGGATTACGCGGTCATCATCGCCGACTACTTTGCGCTCGATTGGATTGCCGATTTTTGTTCGGTCAGCAAACGCTTTATTCCTTACGCCAACTTAAACCCGCATTTGGTCGCTTATCCTGCGCAAGAAATAGAAAAAAGGGTAAAGCAGGGCTACCGGGGGCTTAAATTTTTACCCACCTATCATCACTTCTACCCCAATGAAAATAAACTCTATCCTTTCTATGAGGTGGCTCAAGAATTAAGCCTGCCCCTGATGTACCACATCGGTTCCTCTATTTTCCCGGAAACTCGGTTAAAATACGGGGACCCGATTTACCTTGACGATGTCGCCCGAGATTTTAAAAAGAGTAAAATCATCATGGCCCACAGTGGTCGAGGGTTTTGGTATGACGCTTGTTTCTTCCTTTCCCGGCTGCACGCCAACGTCTATATGGAGATAACCGGCTTACCGCCCCGAAATCTATTAACCTACTTTCCGAACTTAGAACAAAATGCGGATAAGATTTTGTTTGGTACGGACTGGCCAGCCTCCCCCGGCTTCAATTATGGCATAAATGGAATTAAACAATTAGACTTAAAACCAGAAACCAAGGCCAAGATCTTAGGTGAAAACGCGGCTAAGGTATTAGGCATAAATCCTTAAACTATGAATCCTAAAATTACTTTCTTACAATAATTTTACTTAATTAGGCGCAGGCTATTTGGTAGAGACTGCTTAACTATGGTTGTCTAATAAAAGGCTGCATTTTAATTAAATCGTTTATCTCCCCCAACCTGCAGGAAATCGAGTTTATGTGACGAATAACCTCTTTAAATGCATCCTATAGAAATGCATCCTTAAGCAACCTTAACTTAATAAGTATCAAGTAGTAGGACGGTAATAAATAGCAGGGGGAATGATGATGGAAAAAATCGGGGTTAAGGTTAACAAATTAGTCCCTTGGGCCAAACTGCCCGAGTACGAGACGAAAAGAGCCGCTGGTTGTGATATCAGTATCGCCCTACTGGAAGAAACCGTTTTATATCCAAATGAAGTGAAAGCTTTACCGACCGGCTTTGCCATTAAAATACCCGATGGATATGAAGCCCAAATCCGCAGCCGGACCGGGATGACTAAAAAAGGCATCGTAGTGGCCAATGCGCCCGGGACCCTGAGCAGTGAGCATGTGGGTGAGGTGAAAGTGCTCTTATTAAACGTTACCGAAAAACCAGTGCGCATTTTACCGGGGCAAAAGGTAGCCCAGATGGTTTTTAGTCCGGTCTTTCAAGCGGAATTTACAGAAGATACGGTCTAGGTTAAACACGTTTCATATCAAAATCTTAATTAATCAGCCTTATAAACTATAAAGTGAGGCGAACAAACTTCATAAAAGTTTAGGAATCCTTAAGATTAAACTATAAAAACCCACTGTATCCAGCTTAAGCGAATGCGGAAACAGTGGGTTTTTATAATTATTTGATAAACAATAGCTGCGGCGTAATTATCAGGAGTTATCAGATGGATTACTAAAGGGCAGGTTGACTTCAACCAGGGCGCCTCCCCCCGCCACATTTCTTAAATCAATTGTTCCATTATGCTCCTGAACGATAAGCTGGGCAATGGAGAGTCCTAAACCGGTACTTCCTTTGGGCCCTTTATAAAAATAATCGAATGCCTGCTTCAGGTCCAGTGGGCTAAAGCCCTCACCATCATCTTGGATTATAATCCTAATCTGGTTAAGCGCTTCCGTTTTAGTCGCGGTAATCATTACCCGGCGGCTAGCGTGGCGAATGGCGTTAGTCAGGAGATTGCTAAACAGACGCTGCAGTTTTTGCGGATCCCCCATAACTTGAAGCTCCGGCTGCAAATCCAGGTTGATTTCCACTTTCGCCTCCAGCAGATAACCGCGCAGTGAGTCAGCTGCTTCCTCAATCAGCGGCGACAGATCACAACGCATGAGCTTAGTGGGTGCGCTGATAGATTGCAGTTTAGTTATGTTAATCAATTCATCTACCAAAGCTTTTAGATGCTGACATTCTTTGGCAATTATTTCTAAAGCCTGATTCACCTGGGTTTTGTCAAACACCCCGTCTCTGACTCCCTCGGCATAGCCCTGGATACTCATCAGCGGAGTTTTCAGTTCATGGGACGCTCCCTGAAAGAAACGGCGCATACTGCTGTCATAGCGTTCCAGTTGTTCGGCCATTTCATTAAAGCTGTCCGCCAAATCAGCCAGTTCATCATCCGATTTAAGGTCCAGCCGTTGGTCGAATCGGCGTTTGGCTACCTCCTGGGCATATTCCTGCAAAACCTTTAACGGTTTTATTAAATAACGGGCAATCAACAGAGCGCTCGGAACAGCGATGACTATCGCGATGAGGATGCTTTTGCCCAAGAGGATGAGAATTTCCCAGTTTAGGGCTTTTAGTGCGCTAATTTGCGCGAAGGTAAAAACGGTTCCCAGGCTTTGTTCCTGCTCATTAGCGGCGAAGTCTTCCGGCGGCCCGGCAATTGGCACCCGCACCGCCAGCAAGGGTCCGCTAGTTTGGATATTTTTCGCATCAGCTCCGGGAGTGTTGGCAACTGGTAATTTGAGCGGCAGTTCCTCAAGGTTTTTCCCGATCGGAAACTCCTCGGGCTGACTGCTGTAAACGATCACTCCCTGGGGGTTGGTGACAACATAATCGCTTTCAATCGGCTGACCGGTCAAAAATACCGAAATCGGTCTCTGGTGTAAACTGCTTAAGGGAAGGACCAATTCCGGGTTTTCGTGTCTTAATAACACCGCCAGATCCATGGCTTGCCGCATTAAACCCTGTTTCGCCCTTCTCTCCAGATCTCCGTAAAGGATAGAATGAAAAGACAGGGTAGTCACTAAAGTACTGCAGACAACCACGAATAGATAACTGACCAAAATTTTACTGGTTATGCTTTTCAGCCCTTTAAAGCGCCACAATCTTTAACCCGCTCCTCAGTTACCCTTTGCTATAGTGCCCGGCTGGCCTTTTTAGACCAAGCCGTCATCTATCTGGCTAACCCTCAGCCTTTCATGTCGATCCTATCTTTAAGGAACTAATCATCCAGGCGATACCCGTAACCCCAGATCGTTTTGATATTCTTGGTCGCCTGATAATTCCTCAGCTTTTTACGAAGACGTTTGACCAGTTCGTCTACCGCGCGGCCATCCCCCAGGTAGTCATAACCCCAGATTCGATCCAACAGCATCTGTCGGTTGAAATTCTGCGCCGGGTATTGGACAAAAAGCAGCAGCATTTCAAATTCCTTGGGCGTCAGCATCACTTCCTGCTCAGCAACCATTACGCGGCGATGGCTCGGCTGAATTTTAATATTACCCGCTTCCAATACTACACTGGGGTATGGCATGGCGGTTGTCCTGCGTAAAACCGAGCGGACTCTTGCCATCAATTCGCGGGGGCTGAAGGGTTTCGATAAATAATCGTCACCGCCTAATTCTAATCCCAAAATGCGGTCTGGTTCCTCACTCCGGGCGGAGATAAAAATTACCGGCACCCCGCTTTGCTGCCGAATGTATCGGCATAAATCCAGACCATCTTCACCCGGCAGCATGATATCCATAATAAAGAGATCGGGAAAACCGAAATTCAACCGGTGGATTACTTCCTCGGCAGAACCGAACAACTCCACCAGAAAATCCTCCCGAATGAGATATTGATTGATCAGGTTCCGAATGTTTTCTTCGTCATCGACTACGAAAACTAACTGCAACTTCCTCACCTCGAGATTATTTGCCCTTTTTAGCGGCTAGGCAATCCAGGGTTTATCAAAAGACCTTTTTAATTGCTCATGCTCATACAGGGTTGTTTTCAGGGATAAACGCGCGTTCTCCGCTTCTAACTCAGCTGCCAGTACTTCCCCCTTCGCGATCATCCCTAAATTGAATTTAACTTGATTGGCCTGCAGTTTCTGTTCGGCCAGCTGCCGGTTCTGCTCCTTGGTTTTATACTGCTCCTCTAACAGACGAATGCTGGTATACAGGGCATATACTTTTTGGCCCGCAAGGTCTTCAGAATTTGCGGCCTCTAACTTCGTATTGTCTAAATCAATTTCTTTGATCCGGTAAGTTTCCGTACTGCCGCTGTAATTATACAGACTCAACTCTAATTTGGCCTTAATGATGTCTTTTTGGGCTTGCCATAGATTAGGGTCAATTTCTAAACGCCGCTGTACTTCGGCATCCAGGTCCAAAATATTTAAAGGGACAAATTCGGGCTCATAACTTAAGAGCGGTCGGTCCTGGGGCTGCAGGCCGATAATATGGTTTAATTTAACATAACTGTCCGCTAAATTGGTGCGGCTTTCCTGTAAAGCTGATTCTTTAATTATGAAATTCTTTTCTGCCTCGACTTTGCTGTTTGCATCTAATTTCCCCAGCTGATACTTGACCCGCGCGGACCAGCGCTCAAAATCGGCTACTTCTAAGGCTTTTTCCGCTGCAGTCACTTTTTCCTGATTAAGGAGAACATTGGTGTATTTTTCCCGGACTGAGCTTATTAAGGTGTCCTTTTTAGTTTCTTTGCTTTTTTTAGCGCCCTGTAAAGCGATGACGCTCTGCACCAGGTTTAAAGTGGCCTGATCTGCTTCATCGGAACCTTTATTGTCCAAGGGAGTGTATTTGACCTCTTTAACCGCCGCTTCCTGCAATTCTTCATTTCGTTCGATCGAGTAATCCGCCAGGTTCAAGTCTTTACTAACCGCCAAGGCCCGCTGAATGGCCTCATCCAGCGAAAGCTCCAGACTGGTTGCCGGCGCAGTTTCGACGGCTGATTCCGCGCTGGTTTCCGCCCCGAGACTTAACGCCGGCAGCAGCATGAGTAAGAGAATACCCCCGATTAAGCATAGTCCATATTTATTTTTTTTCATATTCTCACCTTCCTGCTTATTCGAATCGTAAGGCATCGATCGGATTTAGGTTGGCGGCTTTACGGGCTGGATAATAGCCGAAGAAAACACCCACCATCAAGGAAAAACCGAGGGCCATCCCTATGATCCAGGGAACCATCTCCATTCGGAAACTGGACAGTTTGCTTAAGATTTCCGTCCCCCCCCAACCAAGTGCCACCCCGATTAAGCCTCCGATTATACTCAGCAGCAGGGCTTCAATCAAAAATTGGGTCAGGATTGCCCGGGTTGTGGCGCCGATCGCCATGCGGATACCGATCTCTCTGGTACGTTCCGTAACGGATACCAGCATGATATTCATAATGCCGATACCTCCGACCAGCAAAGATATGCCCGCTATTCCGCCCAGTAAGAAAGTCATGATTTTGGTTGTGTCTTCAATCGTGGAAAGAACTTCCGCCATATCCCGGATCCGGAAATCGTTTTCCGCGGTTTCGGCCAGACGATGCCGCTGCCTAAGCAAAGTGTTAATCGATTCTTTTAAATAAGGAAGAGAGTCCGCACTGACCGCCTGGACGTTAATCAGCCGTAAGCCATTGTTACCCAGAAATCTCTGTTGCGCCGTGGTTAGGGGGATATAGACCGTATCGTCTTGATCATTGCCAGCACCGGCAGCTCCTTTACTGGAAAGTACCCCCACCACCGTAAACGTTAGTCCATTAATCTGAATCTCCGGGTTGGCCTTATTTAACCCGTTGGGAAAAAGATTTTCGATTACGGTCTGACCCAGCACCGCTACCAATGCGCCTCGCTGCACATCAGCCGCTGTAAAAAATCCCCCTTGCTCGGTTGGCCAGTCTTTTATTTTTTGGATTTCCGGTACGGTCCCGCTTACTGAAGTGGTCCAGGTATTGCTCCCCTCCGTTACGGTTACCTGACTGGATGCTTCCGGGGCGACGTTTTCAACCAGAGGCAAGCGACTGATCGCCTGCGCATCAGCATACGTCAATTGGGCCATACTGGCTCCCCGCACTGGGCCAAAGCCGCCGCCCGGACTGACCATCAAAAGATTTGACCCCATACTGGAGATCCGTTCAGTGATCCCAGCGGTGGCCCCTTGACTCAAAGAGACCATGACAATAACTGCGGCAACCCCGATAATAATCCCCAGCATCGTCAGTATCGATCGCATTTTGTTGGCGATCAGGCTTTGCCACGCTATTTGCAAGGTCACAAAAAAATCCATGCTTTTGCTTTCCTCCTTAGCCGCTTATCTCCGGCAAAGCCAGATAAGGCTGCTCCACCTTTTCCGAACTGACTATCCGTCCGTCGCTTAGCCGAACGATCCGTTGGCAGTGCCGACCGATATCCGGCTCATGGGTCACAATGATCAGGGAAAGCGCCTGCTCTCGGTGCAGCTGCTGCAGTAGTGTCATTATTTCCTCGCTGGTCCGTGTGTCCAAAGCGCCGGTTGGTTCGTCTGCGAGCAGTAGTGCCGGCTTATTCACCAAAGCCCGGGCAATCGCCACACGCTGCTGCTGCCCCCCGGAAAGCTGGTTCGGCAGATGGTGCTCCCTCCCGGCCAGTCCCACTAAACCCAGCATTTCACGCGCTCTTTTTTCCCGCTCCCTGCGGGGGACTTTGGCGTAAATCATGGGTAAAGCAACATTTTCTAAGGCATTCGATTTTCCCAGAAGGTTAAAATTCTGAAAAACAAACCCGATTCGCTGATTGCGCAGAAAAGCCAGCTGCTCCTTGTTTAGGCTCATAACGTTCTGATCCCCAAAAGTGTAGCTGCCGGCATCCGGTTTATCCAAACAGCCGAGCAGGTTCATCAGGGTTGATTTACCCGAACCGGAAGGACCCATTATGGCCACCATTTCTCCTTTATATAACCGAAATGTAATTTCTTGCAAGGCCAGCACTGGGTGGCCGACCCCTCGGTAGGTCTTACTAATATTTTCCAAGCTTAATATTACCGGATCCATCTTCAACCCCCTCACCTTGGCTGCTAGGCTTTTTCCTTAAAACGGGCCGCCTGGACCACCCATTGGGTTTCCGGAACGGTTCGCGTTGGTATTCGTCCGGGTCGAAGCAGCTGAGCCGGAAGCAGACATGCCAGTTTGATTTGTACCAATAACCACGGCTTCCCCTGGCTGCAGTCCCTTGACGATTTCACTGTTTTGGCCATCGTTTAGTCCTACTTCTACATATTTAACCACTGGCTGCCCAGCCGATAAAATCACGATCGGTTTTAAGTCCGTACTTTTTGCACTGCTGGCAGTACCTGCTCCGGTTCCGTTATTTTCTTCTGCTTTGGCTCCGCTACTCCCGCCAACCGGCGCTGGGTTCTGACCGGAGGTTTTCGGGTTTGTGCCTGCTGCTTGAGGGTTATTCCTCACATAGGACTCTCCATAAGTCAAGGCCATCATGGGAACGGTTAGAACCTCGTTTTTCCGGGCTTTGATCAGGCTGACCGCCGCTGACATGCCCGGATGGAGCAGCCGATCCGGATCGTCTGCAGAGAGGATTACCTTGTAAAATTGTACATTGCTGACGGTAGTTGATTCCGCGGAAATCTTCAGGACTTCCCCGTTAAATACGGTCCCCGAATAAGCCGTCGAAGTAAACTCCGCCTTTTGACCAACTTTAATCCGACCGATGTCCACTTCATTAACCAATGCGCTGACTTGTAAGTCATCACTGATGACGGTGATAAAAGCGTTAACCCCGGAACCGTCGCCGCCGCCGCTTCTTTGTCCCACGTCCCCGTTGATCTGACTGACGATACCCGCAAAGGATGCAATCAGTTTCGTGGCGGTTAAATCATTTTGCACTACTTCCAGTTTGGCTTTGCTGTTTTCCAGCTGGGCCTGCGCCGACGCAAGGTCCAGCTCCGAGTTTCGGTAATCGTCCTGGGCTTGATCCAGATCATCCTGAGCGATGATCCCGGCCGCCAGTAATTCTTGCTGTTGTTTCAAAGTCTTTTGCGCTTTATCCCGGGTGATGACTAATTTCTGAATTTGGGTCTCGTTCTGAGCGATGTCTCTTTCGGCTTGGTTAAGCTCGGCATAAAGATTTTGAGAGTCCTGTTCAGCCAATAATTGTCCCGTCTCAACCCGATCGCCTTCTTGAATATTTAAGGTTTTGATCTCGCCTACATTTTTAAAACTGAGTTCCACTTTTCTTACCGGTTCCAAAGTACCGGTAGCCTGAACCAGATCCGTTATCGTTCCGTTGGTAACGGGAATAGTCAGATAGGTTAAATCCTCGCTTTGATTAAACCATTTCTGGTAGGCAAAGTATCCCCCGCTGCAGAGCACGATCAAGCCGGCCACTAACCAAAAGATGCGTGAACTACTGCCAGTAAACTTAATTAGTCGGGAACCCAAGGTTTTTATTTTTTGAAACATGCTGCCCTCACTCCACCTATTCCAAACTTTAAATCCATAATAACCCTAAATCGGGTTAAACATATGAGAAATTTATGAAAAAAATATAAAACTTTAATGAACAAAAAAGGACCGAGACAACTCTCGGTTCCTTAATGAAAACTTTTTATGTTCGGGCGTTTTGAACAACAACATTTTAAACTGAAAAGCATCTGTTTATGGCAGCTCAGTTCGAGTCCCTTTTTCAGCCGTTCATCATCATGTGATTCCCTCTATTATTTAATATAGCGAGCACCTTTAAGCCTGGGTTTGCTTGCGCATCCGTACTGACTTCGGTGTTACTTCCAGCAGTTCGTCATCCGCAATAAATTCGAGACACTGCTCAAGCCCCATTAGCCTGGGCGGTGTTAATTTGGTCGCAATGTCGGAGGTAGAGCTGCGCACGTTGGTCAATTGTTTTTTCTTGCAGACATTGATGGCCAAATCACCGGCTCGGGAATACTCTCCAACGACCATTCCCCGGTAAACCGGCACCCCGGTACCGATAAACAAATCTCCCCGTTCCTGGGCATTTTCCAAACCATAAGCATTCGTCTCCCCAGCCTCAAAACTGACAAGAGAGCCCCGCGATCGCGTTGTAATTTCCCCACGGTAGGAAGCGTAATGGTGGAAAGAATGATTCATTATCCCCAGTCCCCGCGTGTCCGTCATAAATTCGGAGCGATAGCCAAACAGACCCCGAGTGGGGATGTGGAATTCCAGGATTACTTGGCCATCCCCTTTATGCACCATATTAACCAATTCGCTTTTTCTTGGTCCCAGGCCTTCCATTACGATTCCTACGTAAGCCTCCGGAACCTCAATTACTAATTCTTCAATCGGTTCACAGCGATTTCCCTCAATTTCCCGCTCAATTACCCGCGGCCTGGATACCTCAAACTCGTAGCCTTCCCGGCGCATCGTTTCAATGAGGATTGTCAGATGGAGTTCTCCGCGAACCGCCACCTGAAAAGTGTCCGGGGAATCAGTGGCCTCTACCCGAAGACTGACGTCTGATTCCAGTTCCCGCATCAGGCGTTCGCCTAGTTTCCGCGAGGTGACATATTCTCCCTCCCGACCGGCAAAGGGACTCTTGTTTACCTGGATGGCTACGGATACCGTCGGCTCGTCAATTTGCACAAAATTGAGCGGCTGTGGATTTTCCGGATCTGCGATCGTATCCCCAACGTTGATATTTTCGAGGCCGGCTACGACCACGATCTCGCCGGTGGCGACCTCATCCACCGGTACTTTTTTCAAACCGTCAAAAACATATAGGCCCGCGATCCGTTGCAATCTTGGTTTTAGGCCGCCCTCGAGCACGACCACCTCTTGTTTGACCTTAATCCGTCCGTTATGGATACGGCCTACCGCCTGCCGTCCCAAATAAGTGTCGTAATCAATCATGGTCACCCCTAGCTGCAGCTTGGCTTCGGGGTTGCCGCCGGGGACTGGGATTTTTTCTACAATCATCTGAAAAAGCGGCTGCAGGTTCACGCCCGGTGTTTCCGGATCCAAGGAAGCCGTACCGGCTCGGGCGTTCGTATAAATCACCGGGAAATCCAGCTGTTCGTCGCTGGCGTCCAGTTCCATAAACAGCTCCAGGATTTCATCCAGCACTTCTTTGGGCCGAGCGTTGGGCCGGTCAATTTTGTTTATGACTACAATCGGCGCCAGTCCAGCGGTTAAGGCTTTGCGCAGCACAAACCGAGTCTGGGGCATGGGCCCGTCGAAAGCGTCGACCAACAGCAATACCCCATCCACCATCTGGACGATACGCTCAACCTCTCCGCCAAAATCAGCGTGCCCGGGGGTGTCGACGATGTTTAGTTTATAATCGCCAAAAAAAACAGCCGTATTTTTGGCCATGATGGTGATGCCGCGTTCCCGCTCCAGGTCATTGCGGTCCATCACTCGCTCTTCCACTACTTGTTTTTCATGAAAAATACCACTCTGTTTGAGCATGCCATCCACCAAAGTAGTCTTGCCGTGGTCAACGTGGGCAATGATGGCTAAATTGCGTAGAAAATCCGGTGTCATATATTGTGTTAGTCCTTCCCCTCAAAAAATCTATTCAGCTAGTCTTGTTGATCAATCTGTACAAAATGATTTGCACAAACACGGCTTATATTATAAACCTTTTTCAGGAAGTTGGCGAGTAAATTAACGAATTAACTTAAACCAGCAAAAATATCAGTTTGTGCTTAACCTGAGCCTCCGCTAATTGACGCCAAAGTTCTAAAGAACCTTTTATTGGGGCTTTGAATATGCTGTTATTGGGTTATCAGGAAAATTTCTTCATCGAAGGGGGTGCATGGAATGCCAGGGGAAGCTTTCGTAGATTTTAATGGTGGATTATCAATAATTTGGATAATTATCATCATTGTGATTCTCTTTTTAATTTTTTTCAAAAGACCGGGTAGCTGCTAATTAAAAAACTTATCTGATTGCTTGCATGTTTTAATGGGATCTAAGTTAAACAAATACTGCCGGTAGATTGTAAGCCTTACACTGGCTTAGGTAATCTGCCCGGCAGTATTTCTTGTTGTTTGGTTAATACCTTATTATTGCGGAAACTCATAATTCCCATTAAATCAGAATAGATCCGTACAATCGTTTATTCCATTACCTTACTTATGGACAATACGTTACGGGCCATCGGTCCAATTTTTAACTTTCTCAGGTGTAAGCCGTTCGATTTTCTCCACGTCAAAGCCGGAAATGCCATAGGTTTTTTTACTGTTCGAAACCATTTCTAAGAGCGCCGATTGCAGGTTATTTATTGCTGAATCCCGGTCTTCGTTTTCAACCAGAATGGACACTAAAACCCGGTGCATTAAAACTCCCCCTCGGCTTAAATTTTGATTACTCTACTCTGGTTCGCCAGCAAACTTCCTCGAACTCTTTCTTTAGTTATTGTTTTTTTTGTTTTTTGGTTATTCCTCTACAACCGTAACCTGGTTCATCTTATCCCCGGGTTTAATCTGATCAACCACTTCCATCCCTTCCAGCACTTGGCCAAAAACGGTATGTACCCCGTCCAAGTGAGGTTGCGGAGCATAGACAATAAAAAACTGACTGCCGCCGGTATTCGGTCCGCGGTGGGCCATGGATAAGGAGCCTCGTTCATGTTTGTGCGGATTTCCCTTAGTTTCACAGGGTATGGTATAGCCGGGGCCGCCGGTGCCGTTGCCATTAGGGCAGCCGCCTTGCGCCACGAAATCTTTAATCACCCGATGAAAAGTTAGTCCATCGTAAAATCCTTTATTGGCCAAGTCCTCAAAATTGCCTACCGTAATCGGGGCCTCTTTATCAAATAGTTCTATCACGATCGGTCCCTTGTCCATGGTAATAACTGCCTTTTTCAAATGTATCCCTCTCTCACTAGCTTCGTTTATATCCTTCTTTAGACCCTTCGTTCAGATCGCTTGGTTGGTTAAGCTGCGCTTGCTTATTTATTTCCCTTTAGTTAGATTCGTGCAGTTCTCCAACTGGCACCTGTATCCGCTCTTCCGTATCCAGGTAGCGAATCTCCGCCACTTCACCTTTAATCCGTTCAATCCAGATCGGCGAATCGTGATGCAACACTTCAATGACGCCTAAAGAATGAAATATTTCTTGAGCTCGGTTAAGCCGCATTTAACCATCCCCTTTCATATAGCCTAGCGGTCTTAGTTTGCTCAACCACTGACAGTTTAATCTAGGGGATCGAGAAATCCGAATTCAAATTGTCAGCTACTTCACTTCAGATACCCAGCCGTATTTATCTTCCAGCGTTCCGCTTTGAATGCCGGTGATGGTGTTATAAATCTTGGCGGACAATTCACCAATCTGCCCATTATTAATTATAATTTTATTCCCATCCCAGTTTAATTCCCCCATCGGCGAAATTACTGCCGCTGTTCCGGTGCCGAAAGCTTCCTCTAGCTGTCCGTTGGCATGGGCAGCATACAGTTCCTGAATACTGATCTTTCTTTCTGTTACGGGGACGCCCCAGTCCTTCAAGAGCTCGATCGTGGAATCCCTGGTGATTCCCGCTAGAATGCTGCCTTCCAGCGAAGGGGTAACAACTTCACCGTTAATTTTGAAAAATACATTCATGGTGCCCACTTCTTCAATATACTTCTTTTCTACGCCGTCCAGCCATAAAACTTGGGTATATCCTTTTTCGTGTGCTTCGACTTGGGCTTTAAGACTTGCCGCATAATTGCCGGGAGTTTTGGCGAAGCCGATCCCGCCCTTAACCGCCCGAACATATTTAGATTCAACGTATATTTTAACGGGATTTATTCCCTCAGGATAGTAAGCTCCAACCGGCGATAAAATGATGATAAATTTATAAGTAAGGGAAGCTCTCACTCCCAGATATGGGTCCGTGGCAATGATAAAGGGTCTTATGTATAAAGAAGTCCCTTCAGCTTCAGGAATCCAGTCCTGATCAACTTTAACAATGGCTTTGATAGCCTCAACCGCAAATTCTGGATCTATCGGCGGAATGCAGAGACGTTCATTCGAAACATTTACCCGCTCCATGTTTTTGGTTGGTCTAAAGAGGAGGATTCGGCCATCTTTAGTTTTATAAGCCTTCAATCCTTCAAAAATAGCCTGGCCATAGTGTAATACCATGGTTGACGGGTCTAACGCCAATGGTGCATATGGTTCAATTCGGGGATCATGCCAGCCGATGCCTTCTGTATAATCCATAACAAACATATGGTCCGTAAAAATGTGTCCAAATGTAAGGTTGTTTTGATCCGGTTTTGGCTTAGGGGACGGTGTCAATGTGATTTTAATTTGATCCGACATTTTTTCAGCTCCTTTAGGTATTTTTTTTATCTTATCACACTTTTAGCTAAAAGAAATAATGGAGTTTGTTTCCTAGAAAAATTTTGTTGTAATGAAGGTATAAATTGAAGATGATTTTTCTAAGAGAATTGTCAATACAACAAAGCAACTGTATGAGGCATACAGCTGCTTGACCAATAAACGCTTAATTTAAATTGAAGTAAGAATTCCCCCAGAAATTTTAGTCTGTTCCTTATTCCATTTGCTTAGCAATAAAACTCGCTGCGGTTTCCGTCAATTTTCGTTCCATTTCTCCCATCTTAATCTCTTTGTCTTTAGCAATAATTACCACTGCTCCTATCGGGTCTCCCTCGGCGATAATTGGGGAAATAACTTTGGACAAGAGATTTAATTGCTCATCCTCTTCGTCTAACATCGCGAAACTTTGCCGGTTCGGGCCTTCTCCAGCCTCGACATGAATGGTTTTCCGATCTTCCATTACCTTTTCCATGCTCAGGTCTAAGGTTTTATTCAGAAACTCTTTTTTAGGCGCTCCGGCAACCGCAATAATGTGATCCCGATCAGCAATACACGTAATATGTCCAGTAGCTTCATGCAGGGAATCGGCATACTCTTGGGCAAAATCACCCAGTCCACTGATGGCGGAATATTTTTTGAGGATAACTTCGCCTTCCCGATCTACATAGATCTCAAGTGGTTCGCCTTCCCTAATCCTTAAATTACGTCTTATTTCTTTTGGAATAACGACTCTGCCTAGATCATCTATCCGCCTAACAATACCTGTTGCTTTCATTTTTGCATTGTTCCTCCTATTCTGTTGAATTCGGAAGTACTGTATTTAATCTTAGTATATAGATTTTAGTAAGGTTTTATTTATTATTTTAAAAATTTACCTGATGAATTAAAAGTTAATATAACAAAAGTTTACCGGGAAGCAGATAATCCTAATTATTCAAGTTAGATACTCATTCCATAAATAGAGTATCCCCAACAAGAAGCAGTAAGAGCCAATTAAAAGACCTCAACCAGTTGGCACTGATTGAGGTCTTTTATCGTTAACCAAAATTTTTAAACTGTCGTTGGCGTTAAAATTAGTAACGATTGTTTCGGCTAAAGCATTCACGGCAGTAAACAGGGCGATCCCCACTCGGACGGAAAGGCACTTCAGTCTCTATCCCACAGTTTGCACAAACTGCCGCGAACATTTCGCGTTGTGGACGAGGTCCGCGGTTGTATCCACTGTTGTTTTGCTTGCGAGCCAAGCGGCACTGCAGGCAACGACCCGGTTCATTCGTGAACCCTTTTTCTGCGTAGAACTCTTGTTCCGAAGCGGAAAAAGTAAAGGTATCACCACAGTCCCGGCAGGTTAAAGTTTTGTCTTCGTACATTATAGAATTCCTCCTCAATTTTTTTACCCAAAATGGTTTAGGGGTTCTACTAACCTTCTACCTCCCTTACCATGTAAGGCTACTGAGAAGGAGAAATTAACTAAACCTCACTAGACCGATACTTGAGCCTTGTATTATTTTACCCTGAAGTACCCTTAAAGTAAACCTAAAATTAATAGTTATCAAAAAAAATTTTCAAAAACTAATAATTCACCAAGCCTAATCTTTAATACCCTTAAAATTAGACTTAAATCCAGCAAACCTGGTTGCACCCGGCCTTTTTCGCTTGATACATAGCCTCGTCGGCTGCGGCGATCAAATTCTCCGGTCTGTTTTTCCCGCTCGGATAGCTTTCCGCCACCCCCAAACTGATGGTTAAATACCCGGAGGCGGAATAAGGATGCTCAATCTGCAGTTCCGCCACGGCTGATCGCATGTTTTCGGCCAGATATCTAGCTCCCAGGAGCTTAGTATTGGGCAAAACCACCACAAATTCTTCCCCGCCGTAACGGGCTAACAGATCGCAAGACCGCTTAATAATCTTATCCAGGGTGGAAGCCACAACGGTCAAGCACTTATCTCCGGCCAAGTGTCCGAATGTATCGTTTAATTGTTTGAAGTTATCAAAATCAATCATGATTAAGGATAACGGCTGTTTTTCTCGGGCCGCCATCCCCCATTCGCGCGAAATATAATCGTCAAAATACCGTCGATTGGGCAAATCAGTTAAAGCATCCCGATAAGAAAGCCTTTCCAGCTGCGCGTTGCTCCGCTGCAATTCTTTCTGCTGCTGTTCGATGACCCGCAGGCTCATAAATTCCTGAAGCCGGTTAAAGTAAATCATCTTAGAGGTAAACAGGGCTAAGCACGCCATAATGAATCCATTAGTAATGTTGGAAAGCGCTAGCGTCGTATCCGCTTGAAAGATCCAAACCGTCATAGCCATCATCAGCCAAGCCGTGCTATAAATGATGATGCTTTCCCACCCAGATAGATATAAAAAAGCGGAGGATATGAAAACCGCCATTAGGTAGACAGTGATATCCGCCTTCTGCGGCTGCGATACGCCGGTTTGCAGGGATAAACCCGCTAAAATAAATAGGATATACCAAATTTCCCATTTATAAAAATAACGATATTTCATTTCCAATGCATCTAAGTTACGGACCACGAACAAGAAGCAAAAAGAAACCAGGATGATGTAGATTCGGATGGTGATAATGTTCGCATAGAGCTGGTAGAGCTGGTATGTTTCAGACGAAACCCCGTTCTTTAGCTGGTCGAGATCAGACAAGTCAGATACAATAAGCAGCAGCATCGTCAAGATAAGAAAAAGGGCCACCACCCGCATCCGCAGCAGATTGGTGCGAATTATCACCGGGTAGTAAATGGCCGCTTCTGCTTCTGTCAAGGCTAACTGCCAATCCTTAAATTTAGGCAAATACTGTAAGAGTTTTCCCAGCCTGGTTGGGTTGGCTGTTTGGTTTTGACTGTCCCGCTGTCGACTGCTTGCTGTGCGCATGCGGTATAATACCTCCGGCCCAAACAATACTCCATAAATCCGGCCCAAACGAATAGTGCAATAAAAATAGAAGCTGTCGTTATTGTAATATTGTTTTAGGAGAGATGTCCAGAGGTACCTTGTGCTTTTAAAGTTAGCCGTTTTCTTTGGTTAATTCCCGCTGCAGCGGCGTCAGCGCATTAATCATATCTTCTATTTCCGCATCTGAAAAATTTTCCGTAAACTGCATTAAATAAAGAGAATGGGACAATCGAAAATCCTTGACTTTATCCAGCATTTTAGGCGTAGCCACAATCCGGATTACTCGTCGGTCGTCCGTATCCCGTATTCGGGCCAAAAGCTCCCGTTTTTCCAAACGGTCTACCATCCCGCAGACAGTGCTGTTCGCTAAACCAAGACGCTTACTCAACTCGCTCATCGGCAGATTATTATGGCGATAGACCTCCCTAATCAGTAAAAGCTGTGGGAAAGTCAAATCGTACTGCTGCAGATAAAGCGTAAAATAGTGTTCCAGGCGTCGGTTAATCGAACGCAATAAGTACCTTAAATGCTCAATTCTTTCAAATCTTTCGGCCATGAGGCGGTCTCTCCTTATAATCTCGTTTCTCCTTTAGAAAGAAGGTTAAGGGCATGCCGATTAAACAGATGATTCCGGCCACCAGAAAAGTATCGTTGATCGCAAAAAGCAGGGCTTGTTTTTGCATCCAACCCAGCAGAATTACCCCGCTCTGGAGTTTGGCATTCACCAGAGTACTCCCTTGGTGCACCAGATAGTTCTGCAGATTACCCGCGGCCGCTTGATAGACCGGTGATGCGTTTGTAACTGCCTCAGCAATGCCATCCAAATGAGCCGTCTGTTTTCTCTGCATAATGGCGGTTAAGGCGGCAATCCCGAAGGACGCACTGATCTGGCGAATCACATTGGATAAAGCCGAAGCCCGGGTTACTTCCGCTAAGGGTACGGTATTCATCCCCGCTGTAGTGGCTGGCATCATCGATAACCCAATTCCCACTGCCCGCACCATTAGGATGGTGATAATCACCTTAAATGGA
Organism: uncultured Syntrophomonadaceae bacterium; assembly: GCA_964556555.1. Taxonomy (GTDB): domain Bacteria; phylum Bacillota; class Ch66; order Ch66; family Ch109; genus CAYXHK01. Next base: position 1,929 of record CAZKWP010000021.1, on the reverse strand, counting down.
GCATTCATGGTTAGCTGGCCAATTTCAATCGTCCCCCAGCCAACGATTAACAAACCGAAAAAGACCAAAGGTCTGGCACCAATCCGGTCAAATAGCCGGCCGCTGATGGGCATAATGACCGCGGTAACGACAGCTGCCGGGAACATGATTAAACCGGTCTGAATCGGCGAAAGTCCCATCAAGTTCTGCAAGAGCAGCGGAACCAGGAAAATCCCGCCAAATAAACCAATGGTGGAAATGCTGGAGATAATCACACTCATGGTAAAGACGGGGTTTTTAAAGATTCTTAAATTTAGCAGCGGTTCGGGATGATTTAATTCATTTACTATAAAGATGATTAAAAAGACCACGGCACTAAACATTAAAAAGACTATGTACGGAGAGTCCCAGCCTTTTTGATTGCCCTGAGCCAAAGCCAAGAGGAAACTGAAGCTAAAAACGGAGGAACTGACAAACCCCAGCAGGTCAAACCCTAGTTGGGGCTTCCGTTCAAACTCCTGCAGCAAGGTAGATGCCAAAAAGATAGCGACTAAACCTACCGGCAGGTTTACGTAAAACAGCAGGCGCCAATCCAGATATTCAATGATATAACCGCTCAGGGTCGGGCCGATGGCTGGGGCGGCCATCGCCGCTATTCCCCAGATTCCTAAGGCAAAACCTCTTTGATGGAGTGGAATTACCCGGTAGATAATAGACATGCTGACTGGCATCATAATCCCTCCGCCAATTGCTTGGATGACCCGAAACGCAATGATCGAGGTTATGTTCCAGGCCATGCCGCAAAGAGCGGAACCGACGGTGAAGATGATCAGGGCGGAGACATACAGGCGTTTGGTTCCTATTAAATCGCTCAGATAACCGGTGACGGGAATCACCATTCCCATCACCAGGATGTAACCGGTCAAAACCCATTGGATTTGGTCAGTGGTGGCGGAAAAGACAATCATCATTTTGGGGATGGCTACATTGATTAAGCTGCTGCTTAAGATGCTCATAAAAGCGCCCAGGATTACCACCCCGAGGGCGATCCATTTGTAGGCCATCGTACTTTTTTCCGATTGTGCCGGGCGATTAGCCGGGGCTGCAATTGTGGTCATGCCTCTTCCCTTCAATTTCACGGAAATTTAAAGCTTCGTACGCGAAATTTCTTGTGCTAATTATCAACGTATAGTACCATGTAAGTCAAGATTAATTTCCATAGTCGAGGAGGAAGCCATTTTATGACCGAAGCGTCAACCCCAGCCGGGTCTCCCCCCACGCCCCCCGGCAGTCCGATTGTGCCAAATAAGCAGTTACCCCTTAATAAACGGACTAAATCCATCCTGACGGTCGGGCTGATTGCCCTATTAATCGCTCTGGCTGGCGGAGGGTACTGGTGGTGGCAAAGGCAAACCACCCTCTCTACGGATAACGCAAAGGTAGACTGCGACACGATTGAACTTAGCACCCGCTTGTCGGGTAGAATACAAGTTATCTCCGTCCAAGAGGGACAACAAGTAGCGGCTGGCGACACCCTCTTCCAACTGGAATCCGGCCAGTTAGAAGCAGAATTATTGCGGGCCCAGGCCAACCTGGAAGCAGCCCGAGCTACGTATGAAAAAATAAAAGCCGGAGCGCGGCCGGAAGAATTGGAAATGGCGCAGATAGAAGTCCAAAAAACAACTGCCGCTTATGCTCGGACCGAGAGTCAAAAGAAGCAATCAGAGATTGAACTGGATGATTTGCAGCAAGAATTGAATAGGAAAGAAGCCCTGTACCAAGCCCAGGCAATTTCACTGGAAATGATTGAATCCCTGCGCCATAAAACCGAAGCTGCCCAGGCCCGTTTGGCGGCAGCGGAAGCTAGTCGGATTGAGGCAGAAAACACTCTGAAAAATGCCCAGGTTAAACAATCGTTAATCAACCAAGGGCCTTTAGCGCAGGACCTGG
>CAZKWP010000020.1:5714-20476 GCA_964556555.1 uncultured Syntrophomonadaceae bacterium | reverse complement strand
CGAATCCGGGATCCCGGCTACCATGTCGATCTCCACATCGTCATTTTTGGCCATGGAAGCGCCGTTGCGATAACGCATAACCTCCACGTTCATACCCTCGTACGTGGAAGAAGGATAACCGTAATAAACCCATAAGAAGGCACAGATTTTCATTTTATCGCCGGGGGGCGAGACTTGCTCCATCCCTTCCGGGGTTAGAAAAACAATTTCCCCGGGACCGAGTTCGTAATGAAAGCTGTAGCCCAGGTTGGCAAAAGTACAGGATTCGAAGGTTACGCAGTATGCGCCTTCCTTTTTCCCAATGATTAAAGGAGTTCTGCCCAGTTTATCCCGGGAAGCATACAGCCCTTGCGGGGTTAAAATTAGAATCGAACAGGAGCCCTCAATCGTATTCTGCGCTTTTAACAAACCATCCTTAAAAGAACTTTCCTGGTCGATTATGACGGAGACCAATTCGGTAGGATAGATGGTTCCGTGGTTGGTTTCCAAAAAATGGGTATGCTGATTGGCAAATGCCTGCTCCGCGATTTCATATAAATTGTTGATTTTACCAACGGTACAGATCGCATATTGACCCAGTCGCGAGCGCACGGTTAACGGCTGCGGTTCCGTATCACTGATGCAGCCAATCCCCATATTCCCCTTTAAGCTTGGTAGATCGGGTTCAAATTTTGGTCGAAACTGCGTGTTTTCGATGTTATGGATAGCCCGGTTAAAACTGGTGCCGCTCCAAATCGCCATCCCGCCCATACTGGTTCCCAGATGCGAGTGGTAATCCGTGCCAAAATAAAGATCATTCACGCAATCATTTTTGGCGACTACCCCAAATAATCCTCCCAAAATAATCCACCCCTCTATTATTTTCAGACATTGATTCTGCGAAAAATAGCCTGATACCTTTAATATAATAGTACAACCCACGCTCTATTGCAAACCAGTCAGCCTTTTACGGGCATGGTTCGGAGAAAAGAATCTTGTATTCTTTTAAATGCTGAATTATTTTAGATGAGGCAGCAGAAGGTTCCACATTTGGGCATAAGCCAATTGATTAGGGTGAATCCCGTCCGCGGCATAATCGTTTTTTAGGAGGCCGGTATCCGAGTCCAGCACTGCCGGCCAAAAATCCACAAAAATATAGTTACCCGCTTGGGCCGCAGCGGCTAATTCCTGGTTTAAGCGATTTACCATTAGGTTAATCGCTGCAGCGTCTATGCGGTAATGGCAGTTCACCGGGAGCACTGAGCAAACCAGGGGAACAATCCCCTTGGACTTTGCCTGCTCCGCCATCAAACGGATATTGCCCGCAATCTTGGGCAGCTGCTCCGCTATCCCGCTCGGATCCGTTTCATAAGTTAAGGCCACATCATTAATTCCGACTAGTATTACCACGTATCGGGGACGGGGTATGATAACATCCTGCTTAAACCGGCCAAGCAGGTCCCCCGTAGTTTCCCCGCTGACGCCCCGATTAACCAGCCGATAGCCGTTAACCTCATCCGGCAATTCCCAACCATTAATAATTGAATCCCCAAGTAAGACCACCTTGGGATCAGCGGACTTAAAATAACCGATATTGGCCTCGGCAGCTGGCGGAGGATGGCTCGCGTCCGACAGATTCCCCAGCCCCAGCAGACTCCCATCGCCCTTTATTAAAGACGCTTTAGCGGCGGCCAAGGCTAATCCTAAGATTATAAGAATGATAATGACTAGTTTACTTTTAGAATTTACATTAACCATTACCATTCTCCCTCACTCCAGTTAGGTTTACCTAAGCATAGAATGAGCGATTGACCGCTGGTTCATACCTGACTAGCATCTAGAAATGATTCATTTTCCCGCTGAGGGGACAAATGAATTATTTGCGTGATAAATGCCTGACATCACCATTTTAGAGACTGAGTTCAACTTAAAAGTTTTCCGTTGGGTTAGCCGGTTAACATTTGACGCGACTAGTCTGAAAATGATACATTTTAATTACAACTTTATCCCCCTTTATTTAGGAGTGTTTTCAATTATGTTTTTTGTTGGCATATTTGGAATTAACGAAAAGGAAAAACCAGTCACTACTTATAACAACATCGTCTGTCCGGCCTGCCAGGCTTTAACGCACCTGGATATTTTCAAAGCATATTCCTATTTTCATTTTTTCTTTATTCCCATCTTTCGTTGGAATCAACGCTATTATGGCAAAGCTGCTTGCTGCTCCAGTATTTTTAAGTTGGATCCAGTTATAGCTGAGCAGTTTGACAGAGGACAAATCCCTGATTTAAAACTGGAAAACCTGGTGCCGGTTAGTTATGACCTTCCCTATAAAAAATGCGCCAATTGCGGAGCCGCGGCTGAAACTAAATACCGCTTTTGCCCCTACTGCGGGAATAAACTATAATTTTTTATGGTGTTAAAATTTTAAATATTCTCAATCCGACATATGATATAATATTCAAGGTATATCGTCGTAATATAGTTGAAATATAAATTAAATTGATTTAGACAGAAAGGGTGTTTACGATGAAAAAAATTCTAATCCCGGTTGACGGATCAGCTGGTTCAGACAAAGCCGTGCGGTTTGCGCTTTCCCTAACCGAAAGCATAGAAAAAGAAGTTATTATCCTGAATGTTCAGCCGAACTACAGTACCCCTAATGTTAAACGATTCATTAGTCAGGAGCAAATCAACTCTCTGCAAAAGGAATTAAGCGATCAGGTGTTTACGCACACCCTCGAGATCACCAACAGTCTGAATATTCCGGTGCGCTCCCTGCTTAGAGTCGGGGACCCGGGCAAAGAAATAATTGCCGAAGCGGTAAATAGTGCGGTTGATTTCATTGTTATGGGTTACCGTGGTTTAGGACTTGCCAAAAGAACCATAATGGGCAGTGTGGCCACCCACGTTTTGCATGAGACTACGGTACCAGTAATAATTGTTCCGTAAAAACCATAGTTTGGATTGCCCTGCATGGCATATTGGTATATTTAATAATTTAGCGGTTATCCTCTATATGAGCTTAGGTATTTTACCGAGGCATAAGGATATAATAACTAACAGATAAACGAGTGGAAAATTAAAGTAGGAATGCATTATTTAAGAAGATGGGGTGATTGCGATTATCGGGAAAAAACGGATTTTATTCTGGAGTGTCGGCCTTCTGATCTTAATAATGGCAGCTTTAATGGTTACTGGATGCAATACTTCCCAAAAAGAGGAGCCAACAACGTCGGACGCCAAACCCGGGTTTGTAAATTCTCCGGATGCGCCGGTATGCATCAATAGTATTTCAGTACAATCGGCCCCCCTTTACCACGAACTTTTTATCGATTACACCAATAATACCGCCAAAATTATCGACCAAATAGAGTTTTGTGTGCTCTTGTTTGATGAAAAAGGGAATCCGCTGGTCGACGCGCATGCCCAGAGCAGCGCTAAACCCATTATCTGCAAAAAACAATTGGTTCCCCATGGTGTAGCGAATGGAAAATGGTTAGTGCAATTGGGCACTAAGAACATTAAGGGCCATCTCGTACGGGTAACGTATTATGATGGCACTACTTGGGAGGATCCGGGATTAGCCAAATGGGTAGAAGCCGAAATTACCAAATACTAGAGTCTGAACACAATTCTAAACAAAAAGGATGACTGCCGAACCGGGGTAACGAGGCAGCCATCCTTTTTGTTTTAGCATGTTTATTATGCTTTATATACGCTTTAAGATTAAAATTTATTTTTTGATTTAGCAATTCCAGGCGTTTTTTATCCCGCCAAAACCCGAAAACATTTCCGTTATCTTTTGGGTGCCCTATTCAATTACAATAACCGCCCCGTTATTTAGGTCCAGCCAGTTGTAAAGGAACTTTGCATGACTGGTGAAGTTGCGAACGCACATATGCGAACGCGGTACCGTGCCAATAGTCTGCAGATATTCAACTATACCCGGATCGACCTTCTTCCCGTCCTGCACCTTATAATCAACCGGCACCCCATGGATGTAGGCTCCCCCGGTAAAACGAATCGCAAAGGGCGCATAACCCGCCACCTCGGATGTACCTTTTTGCAGATACTCAAAACGATCCTTTTTTTCGATCGCCTTGAAACTGCCCAGCGTGGTTTCAAAGGAGGCCTCTTTAGAAACCCCGGTGGTGGCCAAAGTATAGGAGATGAGGTCCAGACTGTTATCCCGCACGGCAAACACCGCTTCGTTCTGTTGGTTTCGGTCAACTACCACCACCTGATTCAAACGGCTTAGTTTAACCGTCCGATCAATGTAACGTTTTGGTATAAAGTAATCTCCGCCAAAAGTAGGCACGTTAACTTGATAGAAATCGTTTACCTCCCCTAGGATGCGGACTAACATCCCGTCTGGGATATACCGGAAGTCGCTGCCGAGATCCGCCTTTACGTAAGCCGGGGCACTATGATATGATCGGTAACCGTATTGGTCAACCGAACCTTCAGTCTTAGCCGGTGGAGCACCGTTTTGATTTTTATAGTTGCGAATAAAATTCAGCTCACCCTTCGTCAACTGCTGCTTGAGCGCGTTTACCGCCTCTTGCATTTTAGTGAAACGGAAGCTGCGGGGAACCCCTGCGGACGAGTGCAAATAACCCTCCTCGGTTTTATTGTCATGACTACAGGCGACCCGGTACCAGATATTGGAGCCGGCTACAGTTTCCCCCTGAACCTGCTGCAGCAGAGAAATCTTGTCCAGACTATTTACCCGGCAAACCACGGCAGCGCCCATCAGCGGATCTTTCATGAGTTCCGCTCCATTGGCCGCGGTAATCAGAAAATAATCATATGACATTTTGTAATTGGCATACTGAAGTTTATTGTTAATCGTTTTGGGTAGCGTGGTTTTATACTCCTGAAGCACCGAATTCATCGGTTTGGCGCTGAGCTTTTCCAATAACTGCGTTTGCTGCTGCTGGCTTAGGCTCGAGCTTTCCTTTTCGCCGGCCTCCCGGGTATCTTTTGTTATCTCCAGGTCCTCATGCAAATCGTAACCGTTTATGTTCTCTTCCACGGCTGGCTGGTCGGACTTGCTTAAATTGTCTACCTGCGGGGCATTATTATTATTCGGCCTAAGCTGCGGGTTCGGCACCAAACCGCCTCTAAGATACAGAAAGCCGGCAAATCCGATTAAGGCTACCGCCACTAAGATTAACGTATATTTCCTATTCATATTTATCTCCCATCTCCGCACTTTTCGGCACTCATTTTTTTTATTTTTCGCGAATTAGGGAGCGATTATGTATAAGTATTTATGTTTCAGTATTCACTTTTTTAATGCCTTCGTAAACCAGCGCTTTTATCTGAATCAACTCCTCCTTATGCTAATAGACTAACCCGGCATCATTGGAGTTAGCGTCCTCTATAATTCCATAATTATGCGTCTTAGCCTTAATAGATTATAATTTCGCTGCCTAGTGGAATAATACTCTCTCCTTAAAATTATAGCCTAAATTACCAACCCAACTTAATAATTAACTGAAATGAGATGGAAAAAGGCCACCATTTCGGGAATGAAAGGTGACCTTTTCCACAGTCTGACCGACTCTAGAGAATCAACTGTTTAGTAATTATTATTCTGAACGGTTTTTAATACATTTAGTTTCCGCATCCTTCATGAAAATGCTGATGCTCGTGACAGACAGAACCTGTAGATTTAAGCGCACCGCTTAAATAGGCATTAACCGCTGTTTTAGCATCACCTCTTGCTCCAACAATAACTTCAATATTCTTTGCATTAAATATGTCTATCGCTCCGCCACCCATACCGCCGGAGATAATAACCTTAACTCCCAAGTCATTCAAGAAATTGGGCAGAAATCCTGGTACATGTCCAGGGTTAGCGATAGTTTCACTCTTTACGATTTGATTGTTTTCAGCCTCAAAAAGCATAAAACCCTCACAATGCCCAAAGTGCTCCGTAACCATACCCCGATCACTCGCAACCGCAATTTTCATTGTCTACTCCTCCATTTTATTTTTTCTTGGAAAGCCGGGTACATAATTATCATAATCCCCTGTCAAGCCATCCAATATTTTTTATAATACTATTTGGGTGCCCGTGGCCAGATACTCCAACTGATCTCCGAGAATTGATTTCAGGTGGTTGAAAGAATTGATCCCGGTGCAGTGCCCGGTATAAAATTTCTTTTGGGTCTGCTTAAGGTAATCTCCGATTTCGGCAACCACCGCCGGATCCTCGTCAATTCCCGACCCGGGGTTACTAAGATGGAATCCGCCAATAACCAAATCTGGCCAATAACCCTTAGCTAAACGGAAATGCTCTAAAATATTGACAATACCTTTGTGCCCACAGCCGACAATTAAAAGCGTATTTCCGTCTTCCTGAATGAATAGATTCTGCTCATGGACAAAGTCATCGGGGACTAGCTCGGATCCCGCTTCCACCATCAAAACCCGATTACCGGACGGGTTTAGTTTCTCCGCTTTCACTCCTTGAAGCAATTCCAGTTCCTCATCAATTACCAGGCTATCCCCCACAAAGATAAAGCGGTCGTTGGGCAATAATCCCGCGTCCAAACCGATGTATTTGTTTTTCCCATTGGTCAAATGGACGTAGCGCTTGTCAAAAGCCCTTTTGTGCAAATAGACTTTGGCTTTGGGGTTAAGATTCAAAAACGTCCCGAGTCCTCCGCCATGGTCATAATGGCCGTGCGAAATAGCTGCCAGATCAACCTCCGCTAAATCTACCTGCATTTTCCGGGCGTTTTCCCCAAAAAGCGGGCTAGCCCCAGTGTCAAACAAAAGTTTATGCCGTTTCGTCTCAATGTATAAGCTTAACCCGTGTTCGCCTCCTAAATCATCGGAAATAGACGTGTTTTCCACCAAGGTTTTAATGATCATACGTTCCCTCCGCTCCCCGCAAAAAGCAGTTGCATCGTTTTATTATAAATCTCCCGTACAGCCTGGCCCGACGGACAGTCAAAGTCAACAATGGTCTGGCCGTTATTGACGGCTTTTACCGCATTGACATCAAACGGAATCCGGCCGATAAAAGGGATTCCCCTCTCTTTACAAAACGACTCTACCTTTTCGGCATTTTGGATATTCGTATCATATTTATTCAGGCAAACCGCTATCTTGGTTTGAAACGTTGCTGCGGTTTTTATAATCCGTTCCATATCACTAATCCCAGATATTGAAGGCTCGGCAACAATCAGGACCATATCCACCCCACTCAGCGAGGCAATAACCGGGCAGCCGATCCCGGGCGATCCATCAATGATCGCCATTTCCGCCGATTTCGCCGCTGACAGCAGCTGCTTTTTCACCTCTGTAACCAGCATACCCGAGGTGCCGCTTCCCATCTTAAGCTGGGCAGTTGAAAATACGGCATCATCCAGATAAAGCATTAATTCTCCGGCTACCGCCGGTTTTAGCGAAACTGCCCCAACTGGACAAACAAGTTCACAAACGCCGCATCCTTCACAAGAAAAGGGATCTACCCTATAGTCCGGATCCGCGGTTATGGCCTCGAACCGGCAGTTTTGAACACACAAATCACACTGTATGCACAACTCGGGATCAATTTCCGCCTTCGGCAGTCCGTAATAATCGGTGCGTTTGGGGGCGTTCGGGTGGTTCATCACCAGGTGAAGATTCGGTGCGTCCACGTCACAGTCTGCATAGGCTTTGGCCTGGGAGAGCTTTATAAAGGCACCGGCAACAGTGGTTTTACCCGTACCGCCCTTACCGCTTAGAATTAACAGCTGTTTCATGCTGCACCTCCCTTGTCACCGTCTGAAGCAGCAAAGAAAACAGCTCCCGGTATTTTTCATCCTCTCTGACTGCTATCATGGCATTGGAATTCAGGGTCCCCAACTCATGGTCAAAAGGTATCCGCGCTAAAATTTTGATCCCTTTTTCCAGACAAAACTTTTCGGATGGATTTTCTCCCTCCTGGCATTTATTGAGCACCACCCCGTGGGGCTTGTTAAATAAATTGATCAGTTCATAAACCATATTGAGATTATGAACGCCAAACAAGCTTGGTTCGGCGACCAGGATGCAATAATCCGCATCTTTGACACTTTCCATCACAATACAGGCACTCCCGGGCGGGCAATCGATAAGGGTGGGGGTTTTCCCGGCATCTCCATCACCTAAAAGTTTTTTGATAATTGGAATCCCGGAAGCCTCCCCCGGGTTTAAAATCCCGGTAATTACGGTTACATTTTCGGAAACACCCTTTTGAATTTCACCGATGACTTTATCCCTTTCCGACAAGGCTTTCTCCGGACAAAGCAGTACGCATCCCCCACAGGAATGACAGACCTCTTCAAAAATAAACAAATTGGTCCCAATGTAGGCTAAAGCGTTAAATTTGCAGAAATCAACGCATTTACGGCAGCCGTTGCACAGCTTTTCATCCACACAGGGAATCTTGATTGAAATTTTTTCCGTCTTAATTAAATCCGGTTTAAAAAAAAGATGACCATTCGGTTCTTCTACATCACAGTCAATATACACTGCCTCGTCCGCTGCTGCGGCAAGATTAACCGATACCAGGGTTTTCCCGGTACCGCCCTTGCCGCTTAACACAGCAATCTTCATCTTATTCTCCTCCGCGGCCGTGAAAACCAGAATGGATCTCTTGCAGCACAGGGAGCCTATCGTCCAAAAACGCCTGTAAATTGTCATTTATGGAATTATTAATAGTCTTAAAAATCTTGATATTAGCTGCATGAATTACCGCTGCCGCGTTTTCACCGCACCTGGGGGTTAGCAAGGCCTTAACTTTGCTGTCTACAATGGTCTGGGCGGCTTTAATCCCGGCTCCTCCTTGGCTGGCCGCCGCACTATTGTCCAGGAATACGCTTTCTTTAGTTTCCGTATCATAAATTAAGAAATACGGCGCCCGTCCAAAAGATATACATACATTGGCCTCCATCATCTTATCGTCGGTCGGCACTGCTATTTTCATCAATCGTCCCTCCATTTCTTAACGTCCAATTCTAAGGCTTCTGGGTACCTTAAATATTCTAATATTATCGGTTAAAATGACCTCATCATCCGTCTCTGCCCCACCGGTGTCTTCGGCAATGGCCTGCCTCACAAGCTTTCCCCTGTCCATCACAAAGCTGATACTCGCCGCCTTTAATAAGAAGCACTTTCCCATTTACCAGAGACTCGGCAACCTTTTTTCTGGCTTCATTATAAATACCCTGAACCGTGGTACGGGCGATATTCATATGACCTGCACACTCTTCCTGAGTAAGTCCCTCTAAATCAATTAACCGTATTGTTTCATATTCATCAACCGTCATATGGATAGAATTCTCGGTATTAGCTGGAGAATCAAGCGGCCCAAAGCGGTTGTTATCCGGCAAGCAGCAAACTTTTCTCCACTTCCTTGGCCGAGGCATATTTTCACCTCTATTTAGCACAGAAGTAACCAGAGTATCCTCCGGTTACTTCTGTGCTTATTTATTATTTTTCTAATTCCTTTTCAATTGCCTCAAGTTGTTTTTGCAGCATATCCCTTTGTTCACTCAGCAACTCTTTTTCATTTTTAGACAATGTCTGGCCCGCATTATAATTGGCAACTGAACCACGTCCAAGTCCGCGTCTGCCACCAAGGCCCAGTCCCCGACCGTAGCCAAATCGACTATTAACGCCATTTGCTCCGGAGCAAGGTCCTAATCCTCTTCCAGTACCTGCTCCACGACCCCGGGGGCCGGTGCCGTCTCCTCTAGGCATATTCCCCACCTCCTTATGGTCTATGACATATGTCATTACCTAATTAAATTATATAACATTTATGACATATGTCAATAATGAGTTTTAATACACAGGGCGTTCCCCTAAATTAACGGTTATTTACCGGGTCTAGCAAACTGGGTAAGGTTCATTCAATTGTCGGATTTGTTGACTCCGGAGAACTTCCAATTACGGGTTTATCGGAACGAACCAACTTCCGGGCCTCTGCATTTGTTGCTTTAACATATCTCTTTTTGGACTTCATACCCTCATTATCGGCAATATATCTGCTATACACTCTTGCACATCCATAACCAATTCCAAGTAACGCCGCTGTAACTGCGACCGTTGCCAAACCCCGCCCTAAACCAGATAATGCGCCTAATCCCAATCCTCTCCCCATACTGGGTGTTACGCCTAGACCTGGCACACGTCTTAAAATGCGCCCGGTGCCATTACTGAACCCATTGACACCGGTGAGGCATCTTCCAATTCCCCTTCCCGTCAATGGTCCAAACCCCTGTGGACCAGTCCCATCAAAGCCTGGCATATTATTCACCCCTTTCAGATTTACCGTTTTACCTTTTACTTCCTGATTCAGATCTGGATCAACGGCCAATTCTTGGCTTCCCTAACCAAGTCCATCCAATTAACTGAGCAATGAATAAAACTAAGTCTTTTTGGTTGATGACATATGTCGCTTATAAATTAATTATACTGCTTTCCTGCCATATGTCAAAAAACTCAAACTAGTGATCAATTATAAAGTTTACCGTAGGGTTATCGGTTATTCTTTCATCAGAATAATATCATTTAGCGCGGCTCCGCATCTTCTCATGAAAAGATTACATTTACACAGGAAAATATAGTAAAGATGCGCTCGCCCTGTTCCGTACAACGACTCGAAGTTTCCCTGACCCTTGGCTATAATTAGATCGGCATTATTGAATGCCTGTTTAAAACTGTCGGAACAGTGTTCTAATACTGTTCCCGGAATATCGGTGCCATTATTAATAATGCGGGCGTAGACATCCATGCCGATAAAGTAAGCATCTTCCTCAGTAACGTCATTTAAAACCGCTGATCCACGGGTGGAAAAATCGACTGCCAAATCAGGATACTCCTCCTTGATTGTACGGATAAGCAGCTTGTCAAAAACGATCTCTCCGGCATTGTCGCCCAAATAAAGGACTTTTTGAGCCGCTGCCAGATCGGATTTTAATGAAGCAAAAGTTTCTCGATGGAAATCTTTTCCCAAGGTTTGGTTAATGACTTTTAATACCTTAGTTCTTGATAAATCTTGACCCGGACCGAAATCAATTATGTTTCCTGCGGCAGCCAACTTTAATGCAGTTACCAGCCGATCGTCAGCTGATTTGATCAGATCAAAAAATTCTTCTTCTAATTTAAGCATTTCGGAATTGTAATAAAGTTTAACTTCCCGATAAGGATCTGGATTCTGTAAGGCCTCTTTTAATGCCCGCTGTATTTTGTGGGCTATATAGGGTGCGCTTGCATGGTCCTCGCTAACACTTATCTCCTGCATAATTTTTTTAACCAAACGGAGTTGTTCTTCTTCGTTATTGCTCAAATGAATTTTGGCTAACTTAACCGCCTGATTGACTAAGCATGGCAGACATTCCACATTTAACTTCATAGTAACCTCCAACCAAGATAAACGGGATTAACACCCCAAAAGAACTGGGGATCCTAGGATCTGATTGTTTTTCGCACCATGCCCAAAGTGTTCCGCAACTATTACCTTCGCTACTGCAATTTTTAACTCTTTCTTTATTTCATCTCTTTTATTGTATTGACAACCTGATCAAACCAGGCACCATTGTAGAACTCTATCAATCCTTTATCACAGGCAACGGATAAATCCGTGTCAATTGGCAGTTTAGCTAATACTTTTAAGTTATGCTTTTGGGCCACCTCATCAATATGGCTTTCACCAAATATTTGGTAAACCTTTCCATTGTCAGGACATTTGAAATAGGACATATTCTCAACCAAACCGATAACCGGAATATTCATTTTCTCCGCCATCTTGACCGCCTTCGACACAATCATGGAAACCAATTCCTGGGGCGAGGTGACAATAATGATGCCGTCAATTGGCAAGGATTGAAACACCGTTAGCGGAACGTCGCCAGTTCCCGGTGGTAAATCTATAAACATGAAATCAATATCAGTCCAAATTACATCGGTCCAAAACTGTTTGACTGCGCCAGCCAGTATCGGCCCTCTCCAAATCACTGGGTCGGTGTCATCTTCCAACAAAAGGTTAATTGACATGATATTAATACCGGTTTTACTTTTTATAGGCAACAAACCTGATTCATTTACGGCCGGTCTCTCTTTAATACCGAAAGCTTTGGGTATAGATGGGCCTGTAATATCTGCATCAAGGATTGCCGTATGATAGCCCATTTTGTTCATTGTAACCGCTAGCATAGAGGTAACTAATGATTTGCCGACCCCGCCCTTTCCACTGACAATCCCAATTACCTTTTTAATATTACTAAGTTCATGGGGTTTCTCCGAAAAATCTTGTTTGGGTTCTTGCCGTTCAACGCATTCTTCGCTGCAGCTGCTACAATTTTGTTCGCAATTTACACTCACTGGCTTAACTCTCCTTTAACTACTTATTACTTGGTAACCCGTGTGGGGTATGAATTACCTCATTGCAATTTATGACATATGTCATTTATAATCTATTATAAGGTTTTTCCGGCGTATGTCAAATTACAATTATAATTATATATTGGGTAAAAGCTGTTTTATATATTTACTAATCTAATACTTAAAATCACCGGATAATCATTATATACTAATCGGTTTAAATTACATATGTCACAAAGCAAAGCGGCCTAATTTTGCATAGGCCGCTTTGCTTTATCCCGGTTTTTCTGTCTTAATCCAAACGGTTTTTTCTACAATACTTGTTTAGCTTCTCGGTAAGCAGTTCGATATGCTCCATTTCATCTCTGACTATGCGGGCCAGGAGTTCCCGCAAATATCTATCCTTTATTTGCCCATAGTGTTTTTGATATTGTATTATTGCGTCTTTTTCCCCCTGAATATCTGAGATCAGCATATCACAAATATTCTTGCCATAATGAACGTACTTGCCTTGCCACCAACTAATCCCCTGGGGCGTTACCGTTCCATATATCGGTTTGCCGCCCAGTTTAACGATAGCCTCTCCCAAAAACTCCATGTGGCTCATTTCGACGATTGATATGCATTCCAGAAGGTCCGCCACATCCGGATATCGTGCTTTCAAGAGATGATGATGATAAAGATACTGAGTTATGGCAGAGAATTCACTAACCATACTGGCATAATCTTTCAGTAATAATTGGGCATATAACGGGTTTGGCCTTTCGATCCTTACTTCTGGATAAGGGGCTTGGAAGGCGCACCATCTGGGTTGCTGGTGGTTATCTTCATGCTTTGGGGCATCATCTTGATTGACCCAGATCTGGTCAAAATCGTGCATACTCATAAAACCCTCCTTTCCCAAATTTCTAAAATATCGTATGCTACCAGGAATCGGATGGTTCTGCTTAGTAAGTTCAGTCACTTAGTTACTGGCTTGATAGAGCCCTGTCAAGTGGCCTAACAATCGATCGTTTAAACTGACTTATCGCCTATACCAACGAAATCTTTTCTTCGCCCCCTGTTTTTGCATAAACAAAAACTTCGGTGAGAAAATACCCTATGTATTCTTAAAAACAGAAAGGCAGAATTCAATGGAAATAATTAAACATTATATCCTGAGGGGGCCTAATTATTATTCCCGAAGACCATTGATCAAGCTGATCTTTGATCCGGTTAACTACTTAAATTTAACCAAACCCAACTTTCAGTATATAAAAGCCCAGCTGAATCATGACTTGCCGTCCTTGATGGAACACCAATGTAATTCCAGGCAAAGAGGCGGCTTCATATCTGAAGTGGAAAATGGCACCTCTTTGGCCCATATTGTTGAACACCTGGCCTTGGAGTTTCAATACCTGCTGGGGCACAACGTAGGCTTTGGCCGAACCATCTCGCTGAGAGAAAGTAATCTTTTCTTAATCATTTATGAGTATCAGATAGAGCAAGTCGGTGTTGAGGCGGGATACCAAGCCGCAACTTATCTAAAAAGCCTTTTGGAACACCAGCCGGCAGATCTTCAGGAAATAATCGACTCTTTAAAAAAACTAAACAGCCGTTATGAGGCCGGCCCAAGCACCAAAGCCCTGATCCAGGAAGCCAAAAAACGAGACATCCCAGTCCTCCGGCTGAACGATGAAAGCCTCTACCAGTTCGGTTACGGAAAACCGGCAAAACGGATCAAAGCCTCGATTACCTCCCAGACTAGTTGTATCGCATCTGATATTGCTTCTGATAAAAAGCTGGTTTACGATTTGCTGGCCGCAGCCGGCATCCCCGTACCCTACGCGATTAAGATATCATCGGTTAATGAAGCCCTGCACCGATTTGCTAAACTGCAAAAACCGGTGGTGGTCAAACCTAATTCGCTAAATCACGGTAAAGGGATAACCCTTGATATCAATAACGATACGGACTTAACCGAAGCCTGTAAACGAGCTCTCGAGCTGGAGCATGCCGTCTTACTCCAGGAACAGGTGATCGGAGATGATTACCGGCTGTTGGTGGTTGATGGGAAAATGGTAGCTGCCGCTCGTCGGATACCCCCCGAAGCAATCGGTAACGGCCATGATTCCCTTAGGGAATTAATCGCCGATATTAACCGTTCTGATCTGCGCGGTGAGGGACACGAAAAACCGTTAACCAAAATAAAATTTGACCGGGAATTAGACCTTACCCTGAAAGCACAGGGTTTTAATTTGGCTGCGGTACCAGCCGCAGGTCAGCATGTTCGGCTCCGGCATAACGCCAACCTTAGTTCCGGAGGAACGGCCGAAGATGTGACAGAACTGGTGCATCCCCAAATCCGGGCACTCGCGGAACTGGCTGCTAAATTAGTTGGCCTGGATATAGCGGGTGTAGATCTGATTGCCCAA
>CAZKWP010000020.1:0-5704 GCA_964556555.1 uncultured Syntrophomonadaceae bacterium | reverse complement strand
TTCGGAAAGACCCGGAAACCGGCGGAGCATTTATCATCGAGATTAACGCCTGCCCCGGTCTCAGGATGCACTTGTACCCCTCCAAAGGGCAACCAAGAGAAGTGGCGCAGCCCATCTTGGACTATCTATTTCCTAAAGCCTCCCCGGCGCGAATTCCGATTATCTCTATAACCGGCACCAACGGAAAAACCACGACCGCCCGACTGATTGCCCAAATCCTGAAAACCGACGGGAAGGTGGTTGGACTAACTTCAACCGATGGTATAGAGGTGGCTGACCAATACCTTACGCACTCGGACGATGCGGGCCCGGGCGGGGCTCGAGTCGTCCTCAGTCATCCAGAGGTGGAGGTAGCGGTACTCGAAACCGCCCGGGGCGGAATTCTGCGGTCCGGCCTGGGATATGACCGCTGCGATATCGGGATCGTCACCAATGTTTCGGATGACCACATTAACCAGGATGGCATTTACAGCACACGCGATATTGTGGACGTTAAATCCGTCGTATACGAGTCAGTACAACAAAATGGCTGGGCCATAATCAACGCTGAGGATCCTTATGCCGAGCTTTTTACGGCCCAGTGCGCTTCAAAAATTGCATACTTCAGTTTAGATAAAAACAACCGGTTATTAACCAAGCAGACCAACGGCGTAGCCGCCTTTATTGAGGACGGGGAAATCGTAATCGTTGATCACGAACAGCAAAGAACCTGGCCGGTTGTCTCGGTTCGGGATATTCCGATTACCCTGGGCGGGGTTGTGGATTTTAACATTGCCAATTGTCTGGCCGCTGCCTTAGGTGCTTATCTCAATGAAGTGAGACTGGAAGCAATCCGCTTAGGCCTAACGTCGTTCGAGGTGAATCTCGGCCGCATGAATTGTTTTAAAGCGAATAGCCTCAACTTTGTAATTGATTACGCCCACAACAGCCATTCCTTAACCATGTTGATAGACAATGTCCGCAAATTATGCGGGGAGAAAAGGATAATTGGCGTTTTTACCGCTCCTGGGGATCGTTGCAATGACTCTCTGGAAAACCTGGGGAGAATTATGAGTCGGGTAGATTACCTGATCCTCAGGGAAGATAAGGACCTTAGGGGCCGACAGCCTGGAGAGGTAAACGCGCTTTTAAAAACCGGGGCTGGCGGAGAGGAAAAAGCAATTCCTTTTCCCGATGAAGAAAGTGCCGTTGAGCATGCTTTGTCGGTGGCTCAACCTGAGGACTGGATCGTGATCAACTACGAAAAATTAAAATATTCCTATGCGGCGCTAAACCAGGCATTCCGAAAACTCGGCTGGCCGCAGTATCAGCCGGAAACTACGGAAAATCGACCGGCGTTAAGGCTAAGCCCGATCCCAATCGAGAGAACCAGTAAAAAAGCCCGGCTTTATAAACCAAACCAGCAAAGACAAATGGCCATCCCTCAGGTTATCCCGGCAGAACTGGAGGGTTCGGATTGTTGGCAGTACTCTGCGGAAAAATCTTAACCGGAACTGGCACCAACTGCTGCCTTAGCCGTAAATTCCCTGGTATTCTGTGTGGTTATGCAGGGAAAAGTTGTTCATAAACAAAACGGAGGACCTAGACACATGAGTGAAAAAAACCGGGGCTATTTAGTAATCATAGGCGGGGCGGAAGATAAAGAAGGACGCCGGGAAATTCTGCGCGAGTTTGTCCATCTATGCGGGAGCCGGCCGACAATTGGCATCGTCACCTCGGCTACCAATGAGCCAGAGGCATCAAGTAAGGACTACGAAGATATTTTTCTAGACTTGAGCGCTGAACGGGTCTTTAAGCTTACGGTTCAGGATAGGAAGGAAGCCAATGCCGAATCGGTTTTGGCTGACTTAGACCGTTGTGATGGGGTGTTCTTTACCGGGGGAGATCAGTTGAGAATAACGACTACCCTCGGCGGTACCCGCTTTGCCGCTAAGTTAAAGGACCTTTATAATCGCGGGGCCGTAATCGCCGGTACCAGTGCCGGGGCCTCGGTAATGAGCGAGACCATGATCACGTCCGGCAAGGATGACGATGCTGCTCGGAAGTGCACCCTGAAAATGGCTCCGGGCTTAGCTTTAATTGACAAGGTGATCATTGATCAGCACTTTGCCCAGAGAGGCCGCATTGGCCGGCTGATCACGGCTGTAGCCCAAAACCCGGAGATGCTGGGGGTGGGTATTGATGAAGACACCGCTATTGTTGTAACTCCTAAGGAAGAATTTCAGGTAATCGGCTCCCAAAGTGTAACGATTCTCGACGGTCACGGCATTACCGAAACCAACATCTCCGAATTAGCCCCAAATGAGGTTTTGTCGGTACATAACATTACTCTTCATCTGTTATCGGCCAGGTACAGCTATGATTTGCAACAGCGTCGACCCTTCCAGTTGTAAAGCCTTAAATAACTTATTTAACGGACGGAAAAATAGGGACAGTATAAGATTGAATAACCTAAATCCAACTCTGAGGATGAGCTTGAGTTATTAAGATAACAGCCCCAAAAACAAAACTAAGAAAAGGTACAGCCGGAGTATTTCTGTCATAATAACCGCTACTCACAGCCTGTACCTTTTTACTTGGCATAGCTTGCCGTCGTGTTCAGTAAAACCCAATTAAAGCTGACAGAATCAGGCAAAAACATTATCCGATACCCGCTTATCCTATACCCTCATCTAAATATTTTTAATACCCGTGGTTATTAGTTTCCACCTTGCCCCGGAATATGTAATATACGTAAATGGTGTAGAAAAGCACCAGGGGTACCCCAATCAGCGCGATGATCAGCATCACTTTCAGGGTCAGCGGCGATGATGAGGCATTATAGATACTTAAACTGCGGCTGGGATCAACTGCCGGCACCAGGTTCGGAAACATACCGAAACCCAAGGTGGCCACAAGGCCGCTGATAACTCCGGAAGAGGCAACAAACCCTAGCAGCGGACGACCGTTTTTCAGGGACCAGGGAATCAAGACCAGACTGAATACTACCAAGAGCGGTGCCAGATACATCCAGCCATGGCGGGTATAATTCACAAACAGGGCTGGAGCCGCCAGATAACTATAGATGCTGGCAATAACGTACAAAACAACAAAACCCAGCCAAACCTTCGGCAAAATCGTTTTGGCTTTATCCCGCATACCGCCGGAGGTTTTGAGGATTATATAGGTATTGCCCTGCAATACGAAAGCGCATAACCCAAGTAGACCCAGCAGCAAGGCATAGGGATTAAGCAGACCCAAGAGCCCGCCGGTATAATTTAAATTGCTGTTCAGCGGCAGGCCGCGGGCGATATTGCCCATGGCTACCCCAAATAAGAGTGCCGGAATTATACTTCCTATAGCAAACATTAAGTCAATCCGGCTTTTCCAGGCTGGACTTTCGGATTGGTATCTGAACTCAATGGAAACGGCCCTTAAGATCAATCCGAGCAGAACCAGCATCATGGCCAGGTAAAACCCGCTGAAAACCTTGGCATAAACCATGGGAAAAGCGGCAAAGATCGCCCCGGCCCCGGTCAGCAGCCAGACCTCATTCCCGTCCCAAAAGGGCCCGATCGATTGCAGCAGCATCTTCCGCTCTTGTTCTGTTTTGCCCAGGATCAGATAAAGGGCACCCACCCCCAGGTCAAATCCGTCTAGTACCGCATAGCCTATGATCAAAACCCCGATCAAGCCAAACCAAATCAGATTTAAATCCATCCTCTACACCCCCTGTCCGGGAATTTCCGCTGGAGCAGTCAAAGACGTCCCCGAGTGGCCCACCGACTGTCCCGCCTTTTTGCGGATCTCCCTGATAATAAGGTAGGTTACTCCAACGAATAAAGCCGCGTAAACCACAATGAATCCCAAGGTTGATATCAGTACCTGGTAGGCTGGCAGGGGTGAGGCGGCCTGTGTGGTCTTTAGCAAGCCAAAGACAATCCAGGGCTGCCGGCCAAATTCCGCCGCCATCCAGCCAAGTTCATTCACCAATACCGGGATCAGCGTGGAAAAAAACAGCGCGTAGAGGAAGACGCGACAATGATACAACTTGCCGCGAACCAGCAAATAAGCCCCGACCATGGTTATCAGCAGCAGCCAGCCTGCCGCCGCAATCATCAGCCGATACGACCAGTAAGTCAGCTGAATCAGCGGACGTTCTGCGGCTGGGAAATCTTTTAAACCGGGAATGACCGCATTGACATCTCGGTGTACAATTAAGCTCAGCAGCCCGGGGACCCCAATATCAAAGTGCGTCACCTCATTTTGGGGATCCGGAAAACCGATCAGATTCATCGGCGCCCGGCTCTGCGTCTCCCACATGCCCTCAAAAGCGGCCAGCTTGACCGGCTGAGTTACAGCCACCTGCCGGGAATGGGCGTCACCCAAGACAAACTGTAGGAGTACCGCAATCAGTCCAAAGACCACGGCGATTTTCAGCGATTTCTTGGCGATTTCCAAGTTTTTGCCCTTTAGCAGGATGTAGGCACTGACGCCCATTACAAAAAAAGCGCCCGTAATCCAAGCGGCATCTACCGTATGTAAAAAACGCGGCATGGTGGATGGATTAAAGATTGCATCCCCAAAATCCGTCATAATAGCCCGGCCGTTTTCCACCTTGTAGGCCGTTGGGGTCTGCATCCAAGAATTAGCGGCGATTATCCAAAACGCGGATAAAGTGCTGCCGGCGGCGACCAGTACCGAGGCGGCAAAGCGCATGGTGCGGCCGATTTTATCCCGGCCAAACAGCAGCAGTCCCATAAAGGTTGACTCCAGGAAGAATGCCAGCAGACCCTCCGCTGCCAGCGGCGCGCCAAAGATATCCCCTACATATACGGAATACTCCGACCAGTTGGTCCCAAATTGAAATTCCATGGCAATTCCGGTGGCTACACCCACGGCAAAAATGATGGAAAAAAGTTTAAACCAGAAACGTGCCATCTGATCATACAGCGGATCGCGGCCACGCCAGTATTTGTATTCCATTATAACGATGATGGTCGCTAGACCAATGCTTAAAGGAGGAAATAAGAAATGAAAAAATGCGGTAAACCCGAATTGAACTCGTGACAGGAAAATCGCATCCATCTAAAAACCACCTCTCCCTCGTCCTTTAAATTGTCAACCAGCCCATAATGCATTCCTCAAAGTCAACCACATCCAATAATAATTCTCACGGCAAAGGTATTAATTAGGTTAGGTTCATAAGTCCTTTTTGGGCCAAGGTTGGTGTAATGATTTAAAATTTGGTTCAATCCCATAATTATAAATATGCCTTTTATAACCCCCTAACTTTCAAATATTCCCTTTTAAATTTTAAATTCGCCATTTTTTATCAAATTCCTTTTTATACGGAACAACTGATGAAAATGTAATAAGCATGCGGGATTGAATTGGCTTCCCCTCATCTTCAATTGGTACCGCGCCTGGGTCCAAATCCTGGGTATGAAAAAATAGCCCGGCACCGAATACCGGTACCGGGGCTGCCCTGTTTTACATTTTTAAATTATGCCTAGGATTTATTTATAATACAAGCCAGCGACTTTCATCTGCTTAGTAAAAGAGATGGTATAGGTAAAGGTTTTAAGCTCATATTTTGCTTTCGCCACCACTACAGCGTATTCTTCGCCATTTGATTTGTCAGTATTCCCGCCAATGCTCATCTCTTCAACCTTGGAAAATTGACCGCCTTCACCAATTGCGGCGTATACCTGTTTCAATACGT
>CAZKWP010000019.1:0-21519 GCA_964556555.1 uncultured Syntrophomonadaceae bacterium | reverse complement strand
CCAGGAAGCCAGGGCGCAGGACCGCGCCGAACTAGCCGCGCGGCATAAGGAGCATACGGCGGAAATCAGCCGGACCCAGGAGAAGCTGGCGAAGAGTCAGCAGCGCACTGCCCAAACCCAGCAGCTATACACGGAAGGGCAAAAGACGCAGGAAAAGTTGGCCGAGCAAGCCAAAGCGCAGCTGCGGGTTAAAGAGCTGGAGGCAAAGCTGCCGGCTTGCGAATCTAAAAGGAAAGAGACCGGCCGGGCCAAACAGGCCGCGGCTTTGGCGGATGCGGAGCAAACCCTGCAATCCCGGATTCTGGAGGCGAGCGAAGCTTATCAAAAGATCAAGCAGCGGGAGCAGGAACTTACGGCCGCGCAGCAGCGGAAAGCTTCTGCCGAAGCCCAGTTGATTGAGGCTAAAAACCAAGAAACGTACCGGGAAAAGGCCCGTAGGGAAGTCGCCCGCCTGGAAGATTTAACGGGAAAGGTAAAGGCATTAACCGAGGCAGAGCGTGAACTGAATCGGGTGCAGCAAGAAGTCCAGCAGCGGGAGCGGGACCTTTTGCTCTGCCGGTCCGCTTTACACTCGCTGCAGCATGTGATTGAGGATAAAACCGCCCGGCGCGAGCAGTGGCTGAAGCAAGCGGCCCAAGTCGGGACGCTCGAGTCCATTTATAAAGAGGCGGAACAAACCCTGGTCAAGCGGGAAAACCTGGCCAAACAGCAGCAGCAGTTAACCGGGATTTTAAAGAAGCACGCGGGAGCGGAAAAAAAGTTTCAGCAGATGACGCAGAATTACCAAGGTTTAAAACTAAACGTCCAGAAGCTGCAGGAAGCCTGGACTTTGGGGCAGGCCGCCCTTCTGGCGGAGGAACTTAAAGTCGGGGATCCCTGCCCGGTCTGCGGTTCGACCGCCCACCCCGCTCCGGCTGCCCGCGCTGCCGCGATCCCCAGCACCGGGGAACTCAAAGCCAAAAAGGATGAATTGGAAGAACTCGAAGGCTGGTTAAACCGAAACCAGCCCACCTTGAATGAACTGGCCGTAGCCAAGGCTACCCTGGAAAATAGAATTCAGGAATTCACCGCGGAACTCGGCGCAAAAGCGGGAGTCGAGGTTAAACTGCTGCAGGACGCGGCGGAAAAGGCCAAAGCAGATTGGGAGGCCGCGGTAAAGGCCGCCAAGCTGGCCGATGACCTTACCCTTGAACTGACTGAAATGAAAAATCGGGAAAAAACAAGCCGCGCCAAGGATGAGGAACTGGAGTCAGCGCTGAAAGAGATTAGCGGGCTTAAGTCGGCCAGGCAGGCGATTGTGGCGGAAAGGGAGGCGGGTCTGCCAGCGGAACTGCGTAGTTTTGCGGTGCTCGAGCAAGCGCAGCAGCGGGCGCAGCAGCGTCTGGCCCAGTTAACGGCGCAGTTTGAAGGCATCCAACAGGCCGCTCAGGAGGCAATTCAGGCATTGACGCGAGCGGAAACCGCCGCCGGGGAGGCGCAGCAGGCCGGACTGGCGGCCAAGCAGGCGGCCGAAGCAGGCGGAACGGCATTTAACGAGCGTCTGCAGGCAGCCGGATTTATGAACCAGCTGGAGTTCAAGCAGGCTAAAAAGACGGCTGGGGAATTGCAGCGAATAGAGCAGCAGCTGCTTGAGTTTGATCAAGATTTGTATGCGGCCAGGGATCGGCTGGAACGGGCGCAGCAAGCGGCACTGGGCCTTCTGGAGCCCGATTTGGAGAAACTGAAACACGACTTTGAGGCAGCGCAAAAAGAGGAGGAAGCCGGCCGAACCCGGGAGATTATCCTGCGGCAGCAGCTGGAACAGGAAACCGCCAGTCTGGCCAAACTGCTGGACCTGGAGAAGGAGCAGCAGCAGCTGACTGATCGCTACAGCGTTCTCGGGCAGTTGGCCGATGCAGCCAACGGAAAGAACCGGTTTGGTCTGACCTTCCAGCGGTACGTGCTGGGCGCTTTGCTGGATGACGTAACGATTGCCGCCACCGAAAGGCTGAAGGTAATGAGCCGCGGCCGCTACCTGCTGCAGCGAACCATGGAGCGGACGCACAGCCGGGCAGCCGGCGGACTGGAACTGGAGATTTTCGACACCTACACCGGACTGGAACGCGGGATTGCCACCCTGTCCGGCGGGGAAACCTTTCTGGCCTCTTTGGCCCTGGCCTTGGGGCTGGCCGACGTGGTGCAGGCCTATACCGGCGGAATTCATTTGGACACAATTTTTGTGGATGAAGGATTCGGGACCTTAGACCCGGAAACCTTGGACTACGTTATGCGCAGTTTAATGGATCTGCAGCAGGGGGGACGGCTGGTGGGAATCATTTCGCACGTGCCGGAACTGAAAGAACGGATTGATGCCCGCCTGGAGATTTTTAGAGAATTAACGTTTTACATTGGTTCAGAGCAGCAGGGGATGCGCTTCCAAGGAGGAGAAACATTTGAGTCTGAGATTTATCATCGGTCGGGCCGGCATGGGCAAAACCACCCGCTGCCTTTCCCAAATCCAACAAGAACTGATTACCCGGCCGCAAGGCTCTAGCCTGATCCTGCTGGTGCCGGAGCAGGGGACTTTTCAGATGGAAGCAGCCCTGGCCTCTCAGCCTGGATTGGGAGGGACGATGCGGGCCCGGGTCTGCAGTTTTCGCCGCCTCGCCTGGACCGTTCTGCAGGAGGCAGGGGGGGCCAGTCGGCCACACTTGCGGGAAATCGGGAAACGGATGGTATTGCGGGGTCTGCTGGAACAAAACCAGGAGCAGTTAAAGGTATTCTACCAGGCCGCCAGACACCCTAATTTCTCGGATCATTTAGCCTCCGCCATTGCCGAGCTTAAGCGGTATTGCCTTACCCCAGACCGGTTAATCGAAATGGCGGGAGTTTTCCCGGCCAGGGCGAACAACCTGCTGCGCGATAAGTTAACGGATTTGGCTCTGCTTTATGCGGAACTGGAAAAATTTTTGAAGAACCGTTTCACCGATCCTGATGATTATCTGCAGCTTCTAGCCCAGTTGTTGCCCCACGCGGCCAGTTTGCGGGGAGGCGAGGTCTGGGTGGATGGTTTCAGCGGGTTTACACCGCAGGAATATCAGGTGCTGGCCAGTTTGTTGACCATCAGTGAAAGAGTGCAGGTAACCCTTTGCCTGGATCCAGCTGTTTTGGCGGATCCGGTGGAGGATGCGGAGCTGTTTTACCAAACGCACACCACATATACCGATTTACTGGGCTTGGCACGGGAGGTCGGCGCGGCAGTGGAAGATCCGGTTTTTTTGCCGGGATCGGAGCTGTTATCTGGTAGTTTGGAAGCGGCGCGCGGCGGATCAGGTCAAACGTCCAACAGCGCGGGGTCGGCGCCCGGCAACCCAGGGAACACGGCTCAGGCACTAGGCAGTCTGGAACAAGCGCCCAGCGTGTCGGAGCAAACGCCAGACACCTCGGAGCCTGTGCCCAGCGGTCCGAAACAAGCCTCAGACAGCCTTGAACCAGCGTCCGCCACCCCAGCACAACCAAACGCCAGCACCCGGCACCGGTTTAGCCAAAACCCGACTTTAGCTCACCTGGAGCAGGCGTTTTTTTGCTGGCCCCGGCGTCCCTATTTAACCGAACCTACGCAAGTCAAGCTGATGGCGGCCCATAACCGGCAAGCGGAAGTAGAATGGGTGGCTCGGGAAATCGTGGCTTTAGCCCGCGACCGAGACTACCGCTGGCGGGAGATATCGGTGCTGGCTCGGGACTTGAACCTTTATGAAGAACTGTTGGAGCAGGTTTTTGCGGACTATGCGATTCCCGTATTTATCGATTATAAACGGCCGATCCAGCACCACCCCTTGGTGGAATTAATGCGTTCGGCCTTAGAAACCGTGTATACAGGGTGGGTCGGCGCGCCGGTTTTTCGCTACCTTAAAACCGATTTTGTGCCTATACCCCGGGAAGAAGTCGATCGTCTGGAAAACTACGTTTTAGCCCATGGAATTAAGGGAAAACGCTGGATTGACGGGCAGCCCTGGACCTATCGGCGTCGGGGCGGACTCGGCGAAAAAGGCTCTGAACTTTCCGCTACTCAAGCCGCGGAGTTAAACGAGTTAAACGAGTTAGAGGAGATTAACCGCAGCAAAGAGCAGGCGATCCAGGATCTGGCGGAATTCAGCCGGGCTATGGAAGCGAGCGGCAGTTTCCGCGAGATCAGTACGGCACTCTATACCTTGATCAACCGCCTGGGGGTTAAAGAAAAGCTGGAGGAGTGGGCTAGGGAGGCCCAAGCCAGTCGGCAGCTGATCCGGGCGCGGGAGCACGCGCAGATTTACAATCAGGTGCTGAACCTGCTGGACGAAATGGTCGAAGCCATGGGGGACCAAGCTACCTCCGCCGAGGGGTATCTTAAGGTACTGGAGGCGGGTTTGGAGAATCTGCGTCTCGGCTTGATTCCGCCGGGACTCGATCAGGTTTTTGTCGGTTCGTTGGACCGTTCCCGTCATTCTGAGGTTCGAGCCAGCTTTTTACTGGGGGTTAACGACGGGGTTCTGCCCGCCCGACCCACCGGGGAAGGGCTGCTCACCAATCCCGAGCGGGAGCAGCTTACTGCCCGGGGACTGAAACTGGCGCCGGACGCCAAACGCAGCCTTTTTGACGAACAGTACCTGATTTATCTGGGCCTGACCCGCGCCACGGAGCATCTGGGAATCAGTTATGCCCTGGCGGACCAGCAGGGCAATGCCTTAAACCCTTCCCTGCTTGTTAAAGAGCTGCAGGAAATCCTGCCCGGACTCAAGGTGCGGGAAGCGCCGTTGGAACCGGCCGGCAACGCCGCGGATTCAGCAGCGGATTTAGATTTTATGGTCAGCCCGCGCCGGGCGCTTACCTATTTGACGGTCAAACTGAGGGAAGCCAAGGCGGGAATCCCGATTAACGACGGGTGGCGGGACGTTTACAATGCTTTGGTCCCAGCGGCCGGACAGCTTGGGCTGCCGGTTTCGCTGGCCGGTTTATTCTACCAAAACCGGGAAGGCTCCCTGCAGCCCAAGACCCGGCAGAAACTTTACGGAACCAGACTGCGCGCCGGGGTTACCCAAATTGAACAATTCCAGGCCTGCCCTTTCGCGCACTTTTTAAAATACGGCTTGCGGCTTAAGGAAAGAGAAACCTGGCAGCTTAGGCCCCTCGACTTAGGCCAGTTTTTCCACGCCGCCCTGAAGCTCTTTGTCGAGCGGGTCGAACAGGGCCAGGGACAGAGCCAAGGTCAGGGACTGAAAGGCCAAAGCCAGACCCAAGGACTGATCAGCCAAAGTCAAAGCCAAAGTAAAGGCCAAAGCCAGGATCAGAGTCAGAGTCAAACCCAGAGCCAAGGCCAGTATCAGGGACCGGAGCCCGGATCCGGGTCGGTTTGGCGGCTAATATCCGAAGAAACCTGCAATCGCTTGGTGCAGGAGATTATTGAGGAACTGCTGCCCGAGCTGCAGAATGAGCTCCTGCTCAGCTCGAAACGAGCGCAGTATTTAGGCCAAAAATTACAGCAGGTGGTGCAGCGTTCCGCCTGGGCAATCGTCGAGCAGCTGCGCTGCGGCAGTTTTCGGCCGTTGGGTTTGGAAGTTGGTTTTGGTTTTTCCCAAGAACTGCCAGGACTGCAAATTCCTTTAGCCGACGTTGACCGGTCCGCTTCGGGGGATTGGTCTCCCGCCTCCACCTTGGAAATGGTGGGCCGCATTGACCGGCTGGATGGGGTGAGAACCGAGGCTGGCACTTATTTGCGGGTGATCGACTACAAGTCCGGGTCAACCGGCTTGAACCTGAATGAGATCTATCACGGGCTGCGGCTGCAGCTTTTAACCTATCTGGAGGTCGCCATAAGGAGCGCCGGCTGGCTCACCGGGGAAACGGCTGAGCCCGGAGGAATGCTTTATTTTCGAATGCAAAACCCGGTGCTAAACACCAAAGGCCGCTTGTCCGCGGACGAAATCAGCCGGCAGCTGCGCAAATGCTTCCGCTTGAAAGGCTTGGTTCTGAACGATCTGGACCTGATTAAGCTGATGGAAGCGGGATTAACTGGCGAATCCCTGATCCTCCCGGTTGGCCTGCTTAAGGCCGGAGGTTTAAACAGCCGCTCCGCGGTGGCGGATCGCGAGCAGTTTGCTTATTTGCGGCAGCACCTGCGCCAAACGCTGCGGGACTTGGGCCGTAAGATTTTGGCGGGCGCGGTGGATATAAAGCCCTATCAATTGAAAAAGCAGCGGGCTTGCACCTACTGCCAGCTGAAACCGGTTTGCCAGTTTGATTTGACGGCCGGAAATGAGTATCGCGTGCTGAAAGCACTGGATAAGCCCGTGCTCTGGCAAAAGCTCAGAGAGGAGGCGCAGGGCGATGAGTCAGAGTCAAAGTCAAGGTCAAAGTCAGAGTCAAATTCAGAACAAGTGGACCCCCAGCCAGAATGAGGCGATCCAGGCGCAAGGCGGGAACTTGTTGATCTCGGCCGCAGCCGGGGCCGGGAAAACCTCGGTTTTGGTGGAACGGATTATTAACCGGCTGAAAGACCCGAAGCAGCCGCTCGATATCGACCGATTGCTGGTGGTTACCTTTACGAACGCGGCAGCCGCGCAGATGCGGGAACAAATCGGCCGGGCTTTGGCCCAGGAATTAACCCGTCAGCCGGGATCCGGCCATTTGCGCCGGCAATTAACCTTGTTGAACTATTCGGCCATTGCCACTTTGCACTCCTTTTGCCTGGAAGTGATGCGGCAGCAATTTTACCGGCTGGAACTGGACCCGAATTTTAGGGTGGCGGATGACGGGGAAGCCAATCTGCTGCAGCTCGAAGTTTTGGAAGACCTTTTGGAGGCCAAATATCAGGAAGCCGGGGCTGAGGATTTGAACGCGTTTTTAAACCTGGTCGATTGCTACGGAGGCGAAAGAAACGACGCGGGTTTAAGCGAATTGGTGCTCAGTCTGTATCTTTTCAGCCGCAGCCATCCCTGGCCGGAGTACTGGTTAAGACAGGCAGCAGCGAATTTCAGTTTTGCCGCTGATTATACGATCGATGATTTTGAATGGGCCCCCCTGCTGAAACAGAGTATGGCCCTTGAACTCCAGGATGGAAGCCGCAAATTGGAGCAGGCGCTGCAGCTGTGTCAGAAGCCCCAGGCCCCCCAGACGTACCTCGACAATCTGCACGCTGATCTGGAATTGCTTCAGGATTTGGTGCGGGCGTGTGACCGCAGCTGGCCCGAGCTTTTTGAGGCTTTCCAGGGGGCAGAGTTTGGCCGGCTTAAGCCGGTATCCAAAAAAGAAAAGGATACGGTTGATTCTTTTTTGCAGGAGCAGATTAAACAACTGCGGGATGAAGTTAAAACCCTGGTAAAAAATTTAAAGGAAACTTATTTTGCGCAGGAGCCGGAGCAGCAGCTGAAAGACCTGCGCCAGGCAGCGCCTTTGCTTAACTCTTTGGTTGACCTGGTGCTCAAGTTTTCCGCGCGTTTTCAGCGGGAGAAACAGCGCCGCGGGCTGGTCGACTTCAGCGATTTGGAGCACTATTGCCTGCGGATCCTGCTGGAGGAAGGTTCTGAGCCCGGAAGACTGATTCCGTCCGCCGTGGCCCTGGAATTGCGGGAACGCTTCACCGAGGTTTTAGTGGATGAGTATCAGGACATTAATACGGTTCAGGAAGCGATTCTGCAGCTGGTTTCCCGACAAACTCCAGAGGCGGCGGCAGACCCCAGACGGCTGCCAGATAAATCCGCAGGTAGGCTTGCAGATGCGCTGGGAGATAAACTCGAAGATAAGACAGAAGAGCGGCCAGGGGAAGGGGAATCAGGGCTGTCGGAGGAACTAGGACTACCCGAGGAATTAGAACTGCCGCAGAACTCAGTGCCCCCCAACCTGTTTATGGTCGGGGATGTGAAACAAAGTATTTATCGCTTCCGGTTAGCCGATCCCGGTTTGTTTTTAGCCCGTTATCACCGTTTTTCCAAAGAGCCGGGGACCCGGGAGCGGAGAATTAATCTCCGGGAGAATTTCCGCAGTTCGCCCTCAATTGTGGATGGCGTGAATTTCTTTTTTAGGCAGATCATGACGGTTTACGTGGGAGAGATGGCCTACGATACGGAAGCGGAACTGGTCTGCGGGTTAAGTCGTCCAGTTGAAGCTGGCCCGGATCCAGAGGCCGGGGCGCGTTTGTCGCCGGAGATTGAGCTCTATTTAATAGACCGGCAAAAAGAAACTCCCGATAACCAGGCTCAATCAGCGGAGGATGAAGGTTCGACAGCAGCCGAGCCGTTCGGGGAGGCCGGGTTTGCCGCTTCGGTCGGAGAGGCGGGGGATTCCGCTTCCGCTCCTGGTTCCGCCCTTGCTCCCGCTCCTGCCGCTGAACCGGATTTTATCGAAGAGGTATTGGACACAGCCGAACTGGAGGCCCGAGTTACCGCCCAGCGGATCCGCCAAATGGTAGAACAGGAGCAGCTGATCTGGGATCATAAACTGGGGCAGTATCGCCCGGTGCGTTATGGCGATATTGCTGTGCTGATGCGGGCGACCCGGGGCGTGGCCAATGTTTATCTGACCGAATTCCGCAAGATGGGCATCCCGGCTTACGCGGAGCTGGGTACCGGTTATTTTGCGGCGGGTGAGGTCGAGATTATGTTAGCGCTGCTGCAAATTATTGACAACCCGCTCCAGGACATTCCGCTGGCAGCCGTTTTGCGTTCCCCAATCGTGGGGCTCTCCGCCGAGGAGATGGCCCAGATCCGGGTGGCTGGCGGGACGGGCCGCAGCTATTATGAAACCCTGGTTGCCGCCGCGAACGCTGCGACAGTTAACCCGTCCGACGCATTAGACGTATCCGACACATCCACCCCGTCCGCTGCGATAGCCACCGCGACCAACGCATTAGACGACGTACTCAACGCATCTGACTCGTCCGACGTATCCGCAGCAGTTGCCGCGTCTGCTGAGACGGCCGTATCCAAAGCATCAGACGATACTTCTGATGCGCCCGACTTAGCCGACACAGATGCGGTTTCAGTCTTGCCCCAGCAGACCTTAAGGAAAATACAGACTTTCCTTGAAGCCCTGCCGAAATGGCGGACCCTGGCCAGAAGGGAACGGCTGACGACTTTGCTTTGGGAGATTTGGCAGCAGACCGGCTTTTTTGATTATGTAGGGGGAATGCCGGGGGGCGCCCAGCGTCAGGCCAATCTGCGGCTTTTGCAAACGTGGGCCGGAGAGTACGAGTCGACCGCCTTTCGGGGCCTGTTCCATTTTTTGCGTTTTGTCGAACGCATCCGGGAAACCGGCGGGGACCGGGGAGCCGCGCGAACCCTGAGCGAAAACGAAGATGTGGTCCGGATTATGAGCATCCATAAAAGCAAAGGGCTGGAGTTCCCCGTGGTCTGGGTGACCGGTTTAGGCCGGCAATTTAATCTGATGGATTTAAGAGGATTGGTTTTAACCCATAAAGACTTTGGGTTCGGACCGCAGCTGGTCGACCCAGCCGATTCAATCAGTTATCCCACACTGGCCAAGTTGGCCTTGCAGTACCGCATCAAACTGGAAACCCTGGCGGAAGAAATCCGGTTGTTGTACGTAGCCATGACCCGTGCCAGAGAAAAGCTGTACCTGCTGGGGACCACGGAGAATTTAGCCCGCAAAGCCAGCACCTGGTGTCAGACCGCGCAAACAACGGCACCGACCTTGCCTGAGGCGGCTTTGGCCCGGGCGAGATGTTACCTGGATTGGGTGGTCCCGGCCTTGGCCCGGCATCAGCAGGGACAAGTATTGTGGGAAACCGCGGGCCAGGCCTGGAACCCGGATTTTGGCTTTGAGGATACGGCTCCGTTTAAGTTATGGATCATTGGTCCCCGGGAGATCGACCAGCTGGCCGACTTGTCGCCGTTAGACCAGGAAGAGCTTTGGGGAAAAATCCGGGCCGGCCAGCCGCTCGAGTCCGGGGAAATGTCTGCGGAAATCCGGCGGCGCCTGCACTGGCAATATGCGTTCCCGGCGGTGGCAGGCAAGAGCACCAAGCTTACGGTGTCGGAAATCAAAAGACTGTTTGAGCCGCTGCCGGCGGAGGAGTTGGAAGAACCACCAGCAGAGACCATCCCGGCACTGCGCGACACCTTTGAAACCCGGCTGCTGGAACTGAAAAAGCCGGTCTTTCTCAACCAGCCGCGCTTTATCCAGGAGAAGCAGGGGTTAAGCCCGGCTGAACGAGGCAGTGCGGTGCACCTGGTTATGCAAAACTTAAACCTGCAGGGACCGCTGGATGAAAAGTCGATTGCGGCGCAAATCACTTGCTTTGTGGCTAAAGAGATGTTGACCCCGGAGCAGGCTCAGGCCGTGGAACCAACGGCGATCGCCGGTTTTTTTGCCAGCCCGCTAGGACAGCGGATTTTGCAGGCTCCGCGGGTATATCGGGAACTGCCTTTCAGTATGGCCGTACCGGCCGGGCAAGTGTACGCGGATTTAGGGAAAGACAGCCCGGAGCAGGTCATGGTGCAGGGGGTTATTGACTGTCTGGTCGAGGAGGAGGACGGTTTTTTACTGATCGATTATAAAACCGACTGGCTGGGCGGGCCAGGCAGAATCGAGGAGTTAACTCAAAGGTACCAGTGGCAGCTCTGGTTTTACGCTCAAGCGGCGGAAAGAATCTTTAAGCGCCCGGTCAAAGAACTGTATTTATACTTTTTAGCGGGCGGCGTTGCCCAAACTGTTTCGCGGGAGAGTTTAGGTACAGAGGACCAGGATTTAGCTTAAAGGATACGAAAAGTGAGTCATCGGCAGTTTTAGCGCAGAGTAAGATTATTACGCACATTATCCATAGTTAGGGATCTCGGATTAGGCCTGGGTCTGTAGCCAATACGGTGGCCGTAAGATTATTACGCACATTATCCATAGTTAGGTATCTGTTGTTAGGAATCTGTTTTTGAAGCCCCGACCCCGACATTTGGCTGGAAAGAACGGCCAAGCCAAAACGCCTGGCCGTTAGATGTTTTGGCATATTTTAGGAACAGCCTGTTTCTGAACCAATTTTCCCGGACGGTTAGGTTAGGCCCAAATAAAGGTGAGCAGGGCGGCAATCGCCGTAAAAATAATAGCGATCACAACAGCCAGCCGAATGACCTTAGACTCAATCCCCAAAGCGTCAATCGTAGCGGCTGCGTTTTGCAGTTTAGCCGGGGAAATTACACTGGCCAAGCCGCCGGCGATGGCGGTTCCCGCGCAAACTACCAGGAAGTCCAAGTCGAGCAGTTTGGAAGTCATCAGATTGTATTTGGTAAAGAGGGCGATGGTCGAAGCTTCACTGCCGCTTACAAAACCGCCCAGCAGGCCCAGATAAGTTGCGGCAGCCGGGTACAGTCCCTTAAAGAAGTCGGCCGAACTAAGCGCCAGCACCGAGATCATGTTGCTGCTTTCATTGACTAACTGCCATTTCCCGGGATCGGGGACATAGCCCGAGTACATCATCACATAGGCAATCGCAAAAAAGATGGCTGCCGAGAAAGTCGGCCGGGGCGCCCGATGCACCCATTTGCTCAGGATGTCTTTCCATTGGCTGCCGCTCGGTTTAATAAAGGGTACGGCCAGCAGGGTGCTGATGATGACCCAGGTGTAAGCGTTCCATAAAAACCGGGGCATTAAGGGTTTTGCGCCGGGAATAATGTTCAGGGGCATGGCCAAATCCTTAAAGAGGAAGTTATAAACCGGGGGATAGAAATTGATGAATAAACAGCAGCTGACCAAAATCAGCCAGGGCCCCAGCGCTTTGAACAAGGACATGGACTGCTCCACAGCCATTTCTTCGGTCGTAACACAGGAGCGGTCAATTACTTTTTTGCCCTGGACCTTCAGATAAAGGATCATTACGGTGATGGAAACCGCGCCCGCAATAACTCCAGTCAGCACAATCCCTTTTCCCCAGTGTGCAATGGCCATGGCGGTCAAGCCCATGCTGGAACCCGCTAAAATACAGGGGATAAAGCCTTCCTTCATTTTGGCCCAGCCACCGACGATATAGAGCATTCCAAAGCCGATGGTGGTGGAGATGAAAGGCATAAACTGCGAAAAAACTACGGCTGCTTCGTTTAAGGGAGTCCCGGTCATGTCTGAAAAAATTACCAGAGCGCCGCCAAGCAAGGCATAGGTGCACAGCGAGTCATAGCCCAAGGCCGGGAGTGCCACAGCCACAAAGGTAGAGTAACCTAAGGCCAGCATAATGGGCGGCAGAATCGAGACTGGCGTGGCTCCGACGGAAACCAGCAAGGTGCCGATGCCCATATTAATCATCATAATTTGAACCGTATGGTCATTTTTGGCCAGGGTTTTCACAAAGACGACGATTCTTTTTAAGGCTCCGGTGCTTTCTAAAAAGGAGATTTGAAAAATAGAGGTTGCCACCATGAGGGAAACGGGGAAAGAGGCTATCATGCCGGCCAAACTGGCCGTCAAACTGACCCGCCAGGCGGTGTTGAAGAAGAAAAAGGCGATGAGAACCGCTAAGATCCAACCGAGGAATCCGCTGCGGTCAGCCGGCCATTTCCGGCCGATCAAGACAAACAGAACCGCAATAATTGGTACTAAAGTAAGTAGCACATCCACTGGAATCCATCCTCCTATCCTACTCTCTGAAGAAAAATAATAACATATTTTATGAGGAATTTGTGAAGAAAATTTTAATTTCACCGGTTTTAGACCATCCTGTTAATCCCACCGCTTCCATCAACATCCTGCAACTTTCGTATAATTTAAAGTTGCAGGATGTTGCCGTTATTCGCACCTAACTAGAATAGAGCTTCCTATTTTTGCGGAATATCGCACGGGAGCGGGTTTGACGAAATGGCAACTTTAGGGATAACATAAGTTGTCACTGTTTTGAGTCTGTTGCCAGGTTGAGGAGGCGAAAGCTATGGGTGGTTGGAACGATTGGATGTGGCAATTGCGCAACCGGATAACCGGAATTAGTGAGCTGGAATCGGTTATAACCTTAACCGAAGAGGAAAAACAAGGCGTAATGAGCTGTCTGAAGAATCTGCGAATGGCGATTACGCCATATTACGCGTCTTTGATTGATCCGGACGATTTAAATTGTCCGATTAGGCGGCAGGCGGTCCCTACGGTTCGAGAATTGGAGAAGGGAGCGGGTGGAATCCATGACCCTTTAGCGGAAGACCAGGATTCGCCGGTGCCAGGATTAACCCATCGCTATCCGGACCGGGTATTGTTTTTACTTACGGACCAGTGTGCCATGTATTGTCGGCACTGCACCCGGCGCCGCTTAGCCGGCCAAAAAGACAACATGTTTTCCATGAAGCAGATCGAAAAGGGGATTGCCTACATCAGCCAGACGCCAGTGGTGCGGGATGTACTGCTTTCTGGAGGAGATCCGTTCACAATGTCGGATGAGCGTTTAGAAGAAATACTTTCCAAGTTAAGGTCCATAAAGCATGTGGAAATAATTCGAATCGGTACTCGCACGCCGGTCGTGCTTCCTCAAAGAATAACCCCAAATCTGGTAAGGATGCTTAAGAGGTATCATCCCCTTTGGATCAATACCCATTTTAATCACCCCCGGGAGCTGACTCCAGAAGCAAAAGAGGCCTGTGCCCGGCTGGCTGACGCGGGTATTCCCCTGGGAAACCAGAGTGTGCTCTTAAAAGGGGTTAATGACTGTCCTCAGTTACTGAAAAAAATGTTTCAGGGATTACTAACCCTTAGGGTACGGCCTTATTACCTGTATCAGTGCGATCTGTCTCCCGGTTTAGAGCATTTCCGGACCCCGGTAGCTCAGGGGATAGAGATAATGGAGAATCTTCGTGGGCATACTTCGGGGATGGCAGTTCCTACCTTTGTCGTCGATGCTCCTGGTGGCGGGGGGAAAATTCCGGTAGGACCAAACTATGTAATCAGTCAGTCGAGGGATCAGGTAATACTCCGGAACTATGAAGGGGTTATTTGCGCTTATAAGGAGCCGTCACAGCAAGTCAGCTCAGGTAATGATTCGTGTAATGACTGTGGAAGCTGCAAGGGAAAACATGATGAAGCAGCCGTAGGGGTTGCCGGGTTATTAGCCGGTAAGGGTATAAATCTGGTGCCCCTGGATAACCAACGGTTAGGAAGGCGGAAGATTGTCCCGGCAGTTATTAAAGGGGGAACTGGTATTGCGGCAAAGTGAACCTTTAACAATTGAACCTTTGGCAAATGAACAAATTGATCTATTGAATCAGCGGATCATCGTTGACCTGAAATGCCGATTTGGGAGCCAGCCCATAATCGGTTTAGCCCAGCGCATTGCCGAATTAAAACAGATGGCTCGAAAATCTAAATGCACTAAGATTATTGTTAAGGGGGTTCCCCAGCAGGCTTCCCAATTTATCGAACGGGGCTTTAAACTGGAAGGCAAAATTCCTGGTTATTATCAGGATGAGGATTCCTGGTGGGTCACCGATTATTTAAACCCCAAGCGAAAGTTCCGAGCTCAGAAGGAAAAAGAGGACGCAGTTCTGGAAACCGTATTTAGCCGGTGTTTTACGCTGCCAGCCATGACTAATTCTATTCCCAGCGATTGTTTCCATTGGGCCCGACCGGCTGATGCAGACCGTCTTTCGGAGTTTTATAGCCGGATATTTGCAACTTATCCGAGTCGGATTAACGAGCAGGAGTATTTGGCGAAACAGATTAAAAGCGGGGTCCCCTATCTATATATGAAGATAGACGGGCAGATCGTCAGTGCTATCGGAGCAGAACTAGATCAATTTAATTTAAGTGCTGAGTTGAGTGACTGCGCGACGGACCCCGCGTTTGCCGGGCAAGGCTATATGCTTCTGCTTTATCGCAGTATGGAAAATAAGCTGGCCGCGATGGGTTATAAGACCCTTTTTACTTTGGCGCGGGCGCTATCCACCGGGATGAACCTGGTGGCAGCTCGTTGCGGGTATCGGTTTTCCGGCCAGTTGATTAATAATTGTCATATTTGCGGCGACTATGGGACCATGAATCTATGGGTAAAGCCATAAACCGGTCAAAATATAAATGGTCAAACCATAAATAATCAGCAAAGATATCCCAGATATCCGTTGATTTTTAAGAATAAGCAACCAAGCCTAAAATTTAGGTTAATATAAAGAAGGTAAAAATAATCTAGCAAGCATCTCTTAAACAAAGATAAATCTGGGACTAAACATAAGCGCTAATCTTGATGAATTCGAGATTGGCGCTTTAAATGTAATTTCTAACTATAATTTTTTAAGCATTCCGGTCAAAGCCAGCAGCCGCAATATCTGCGGCTGCAATGACCGATGTTAAATTGTAGCGACAGATTCAAAGTGGTAGAATAAGGTGAAGATAACCCCGGTGGAAAAAAAGGAGACTAAGCGGAGCATGACTTTTATCATTCCCAAGTTTGTAGCGGATCTGGCCCGGACCGATCCCCCAATGTTTCGACTGCTGCAGGACACGATTGATTTGACGATGCAACCCGGAGCACTGGATGGCAAAACAAAATTATTAATTGCTTTAGCTTTGGATGCCTTCAAGGGTTCCGAGGCCGGAGTCCGGTCTTTAGCCGGACAAGCGCGGGATGAGGGGGCCACGGAGGAGGAAATCCGGGAAGTTTTACGCATCGCTTATCTAATCTCGACGATGGAATGCTTAAAGGCCGGTGCAGCGGCTCAAATAGAAACCGTGCTGGATTAATTGAATGATAAAGCCAAGGTGTTTTTAGGTGTTTAAGATTGAGGATATATAAACCGAGAGCTCGAATCGGTATATATAGTACTTTTATAATACTTTGCTTATGGAGGGTCTTTAACAATGCCGTTGTTTCAAAAAGTGCAGGATTATCTGGATTTATACCACCCGGGGATTAAGGCCATTCGGCTGGCGGAAAACACTGCAACCTGCAAGTTGGCCGCCGCAGCCTTGGGGGTGGAGGTTGGTCAGATCGCGAAGTCTTTGTTATACAAGGGTAAAGACGGTTACCTGATGGTTGTGGCAGCTGGTGAGGTGCGGCTTGACCAGAAGAAGCTGCGCCAGGTCGGCGGCCGAAAGGTGCGGATGGCCAGGCCGGAAGAAGTTTTGGAAGCTACCGGGTATCCGGTTGGCGGAGTCTGCCCGATTGCCTTGAAAACGCCGATTCGAATTTTTTTAGACGAAAGCCTGGCTCGGTATCCGATAGTTTATGCCGCAGCCGGCACAGCCAATTCAGCACTGCCCGTAAATTTGGCGCAGCTCAAGGAGCTGACGGGCGGAGAGGTGGTTTCCCTGGCTGAGGACGACGAGGAACCGGCAGGGAGTGAGGAACGGTCCGCAAATGTAAAACGGGCTGCAAATGCTTAGCAGGCCGCAAATGCCGGGTAAATAGTTGGTGCGGAGCAGGCTTCAAATACCAAACGGACCGTTATTAAAACGTATTTCTAAAACACTATCTTAGGGAGGGAACCGCGTGGATCTTTACTCGAGGCAAAAATCTGTAACTGTGAAGCTGACTGGGAAAGATGAAATTACGGCCAAATCCTGGTTAGACGATGGCATTCATGAAATGGAAGTAACCCTGGTGGTCCGGCATTCAACTTCGGAAATAATTTCCGCCCGGGTTGAAATGCTCCACCATCCGTGGAAACAATGCCTGGAAGCAGGCCAGCCCATCGCTTTAATCGAAGGAATGAAGCTGGGACCGGGCATCCGGAAAGAAATCGAAGAAAAGATCGGCCGAAAGACCGGCTGTTTCCACGTTGCGGATCTGGTGATTGAAGCGATTCGGGGGATCATCCAGGGCCAATATCGGCTGGACTACCGTCCGACTACCCGGGAAGGCCGTATCAAAAAGCTGCACAAAGATATGATGAGCAGCTGCTTTGCCTACATCGACCCGATTCAGCCGCCCGAACCGGTGGGGGATTGGATTGACGTTGATCTTTCCCCAGAGCAGTACAAAGAGCTGCAGAAGATTTTGGGCAAGTAATAGTAAATAATATATTTAAAAATTTTTATCTAATCTACTAATTTATCCCATCTTCCTAATAAATCTCTGTATAAACTTACCAAAAATTTCTATAAATAAGTTAGCTAAGGAGCAGCATTTTGACTGGTGAATTTGTTCATCTGCATTGTCACACCGAATACAGTTTGTTGGACGGAGCGGCCCGGATTGAGCCTTTAGTCAAGGCCGCTCGGGAAATGGGGATGCCGGCCCTGGCCATCACCGACCACGGCGTGATGTACGGGGTGGTCGATTTTTACAAGGCTGCCCTGAAATACGGGGTTAAGCCGATTATTGGCTGTGAGGTTTACGTGTCCCCCCGGACCCGCTTTGATCGGACCCCCCATCTTGACGATCAGTTGTCCC
Source organism: uncultured Syntrophomonadaceae bacterium (assembly GCA_964556555.1). Lineage (GTDB taxonomy): Bacteria > Bacillota > Ch66 > Ch66 > Ch109 > CAYXHK01. The sequence continues at coordinate 4,205 of CAZKWP010000019.1, read as the reverse complement.
ACCTGGTTTTACTGGCCGAAAACGACACCGGTTACTGTAATTTAATGCACCTGGTAAGTCTGGCCCATCTGCAGGGCTTTTATTATAAACCCCGGATTGACCTGGACCTGCTGCATGAATATGGATCCGGCTTAATTGCCTTAAGCGGCTGCCTGGCCGGGCAGATTCCCGCGCTCCTTTACCAGGAGCATTATGCGGAGGCGCGGAAGAAAGCGGGCGAGCTGCGGGATATTTTTGGCCGGAACTTTTATCTCGAGGTGCAGGACCATGGCTTGGCCGAGCAGAAGGCCGTAAATCCCCGACTGTTACGGTTGGGTCAGGAGCTTAACCTCCCGGTAGTGGCCACGAATGACCTGCACTACATAAGGCGGCAAGACGCCGCTATCCAGGATGTATTGGTCTGCATCCAAACTGGCAAGACCCTGGGAGATCCAGACCGGTCGCTGCGGTTTACCGGCCAGGAGTTTTATTTAAAATCGGCCGCCGAGATGCAGCTGCTCTTTGGGGAGCGGCCAAAACTCCTGCGAAACACGCTCGAGATCGCGGACAAGTGTCAGGTAAAGCTTGATTTTAACACGATGCATCTGCCCGACTTCGCGGTTCCTCCCGGGTATACCCAGGACACTTATCTGGTGGAACTCTGTTATCAGGGAATGCGGCAGCGTTACCCGGTGCCCGACACACGGGTAAAGGAACGCCTGGATTTCGAACTGCAAGTCATTCGAAATATGAATTTTGCGGGTTACTTTTTAATTGTCCAGGACATGGTCAACTGGGCTAAATCCCAGGGCATCTTTGTTGGTCCCGGCCGGGGTTCGGCAGCCGGGAGTTTGGTCGCCTACGTCTTGGGCATAACCAGCCTCGACCCGCTTAAATACGATTTGTTATTCGAGAGATTCTTAAATCCCCAGCGGGTAACCATGCCGGATATTGATATTGATTTTTGTTATCAGCGCCGCGACGAAGTAATCGCCTACGTAATCCAAAAGTACGGCGAAGACCATGTTTCCCAAATCATCACCTTTGGAACCATGCTGGCCCGTTCGGCCATTCGGGACGTGGGCCGGGTGCTGGGGATGCCCCTGGGCGAGGTGGACCGGGTAGCCAAAATGATCCCGGAGGAATTAGGGATTACGATTGAAAAGGCGCTGGAAGTTTCGTCAGATTTGCGGCAGGCAGCGGAGGGAACGGAAAAAATTAAGCAGCTGCTCACAGTTTCCCAAGCCTTAGAAGGGATGCCGCGGCACGCGTCAACCCACGCGGCCGGTCTCATCATCGGCAAGGACCAGCTGATGAATTTCTTGCCCCTGCAGCGCACGGGTGATGCCGTAACCAGCCAGTTCACCAAAGAGACGGTAGAAGAAATCGGCTTGCTTAAGATGGATATCCTGGGGCTTCGGACGCTTACGGTGATGAATGAAGCCATCCTCATCGCGCGCCGGACCCGGGGGGACGCGCGGGAACTCAGCGTCGAGACAATTCCCCCCGATGACCCGGCCACTTACGCGCTTTTGAGCCGTGGGGATACGATCGGGGTATTTCAGTTGGAAAGTTCCGGGCTGCGCAGCTTGCTCCGCGAGATGCAGCCCAGCTGTTTTGAAGACTTAATTGCCTTGAACGCGCTGTACCGTCCCGGCCCTTTGGGCAGCGGCATGGTTGAGGATTTTATCCGGCGGAAAAAGGGCATAACTAAAGTTGATTATTTGCATCCGGCCTTGGAAGCTGTGCTTAAAGATACTTACGGGGTTATTGTTTACCAGGAGCAGGTGATGCGCGTTGCCAGCGAACTGGCGGGTTTCACTCTGGGAGAAGCCGACGAGTTAAGGCGGGCTATGAGTAAAAAGAAACCCGAAGTACTGGCCGCCTATCGGAACGCTTTTGTGGCAGGGGCCGCGCAGCGGTCAGTCTCGCCCCAGGCTGCCGAGCATGTTTTTGATCTGATGGAATATTTCGCGGGGTACGGTTTTAACCGGTCGCACAGTGCGGCGTATGCCCTGATTGCTTACCAGACAGCGTACCTGAAGGCGCACTATCCGGTGGAGTACATGGCCGCGCTCTTAACCAGTGTCAGCGGGAATATGGATAAGGTCGCCTTTTTTATTGAGGAGTGCCGGCGCATGGGCCTCGAGGTTCTGCTGCCCGACATCAACGAAAGCCGGGAGAGCTTTACGGTCGTCGGCGAACAGATTCGTTTTGGTCTGGCCGCGATTAAGCAGCTGGGCGGGGGAGCCTTGGCTTCCATAATTGCCGCGCGCAAAGAGGGAGGCCCTTTTGCTTCGCTGCTCGACTTTTGTGCCCGGGTTGATTTAAAGGTGGTTAACAAACGGGTCATTGAAAATCTGGTCTGGGCCGGGGCCTTTGGCAGTTTCGGCCGGCCTCGTTCCCAGCTGCTGCAGAGTCTGGACCAGTGCTTGGAGTACGCCCAGCGGGTGCAGCGGCAAAAGATGAGCGGGCAGCTTTCTTTATTCGATTTTGGCGCGGATTTGCCGGCCGTGGACCAATCTTTTCTGGAAGAACTGGAAGTGCCGGATCTCCCCGAGTTTCCTTCCCGGCAGCTGCTGGAGATGGAAAAAGAGGTGCTGGGCCTTTTTATCAGCGGGCATCCGCTGCAGGAGTACGCGGAGCCGCTGAAACGGATCGGGGCCCAAAGCGCGGCCGAGGTTAAATCCAGCAGGGATGGCCAGCGGGTGCGGATGGCCGGGGTGCTGACCGCCATAAAACGCACCCTGACTAAAAAAGGGGAAACCATGGCCTACCTGAGTCTAGAGGATACGACCGGGACGGTGGAGGTCATCATTTTTCCGCGGCTCTACCAGCAGTATCAAGTCCTAATTAACCCGCAAGCTGTCCTCCTGATCGAGGGCAGGGTAAACACACAGGAGGAAGGGCAAGGGCTGCGGCTTTTGGCTGACCGGGTGGCCGCGGTTTCGCGGGATGAGCCGGCTAAACATAAAGTTTATATCCGAATGCCGCATAGTATGGGGGATCGCTCGGAACTGGAAAAAGTCACGGGAATCTTAAAGCAGTTCCCCGGGCCTAATGAGGTTTATCTTTATTTTGTCCCCGAAAAAAAATTAGTTTTGACAAAGCCCGAGTTTTGGGTGCAGATCGGCCCGGAACTCCAGGTGAAAATTGAAATTTTATGCGGACCTGAATCTTTCACAGTCCGCCGGGTTTAGCTCGGTCAGCCTTCAATTATGGTGAGCGATCGGCATATAAAGCCAGGAAACTGCAGATCGTCAAGGGATCATAAAGATGAATCGGGCAGCCTTCTTTATTTGCACCATTAGGTAATAGGTGGTATTATCGTAATAAGAAGGGAATTGACTTTTTTGTGAGGATTAACTATCCGGCAAGAAACCCGTATTTCAGGACAATTCCTGAGTATTATCTGCTTAATTTGGGAGAAAAATTTTAAATAATCCTAAACTGAAAGATCATAGACTTACCGGGAGGCCATCGCCGGCCGGCAGATGGTCAAGACGACAAAAAGGTTAGAGCAGGAGGCCTAGTGGATATGTGGACCGTGGTTTATATTGCACCTAATCGTAGCAGCGCGGAAAGTTTAAAAGAAGTACTGGTTAAAGAAGGGTTGTTGGTTCATCTAAGACATGTGGGCTTACCTCAGTCCGGGGATGCTAATTCCGTTGAAGTATTGGTCCCAGAATCTGAAGTCGAAGAAGCGCATGAATTATTGGCGGCTGCTCTTGGCGCTTGAGGTAAACCGATTAGGTTGTTTAAATGCGGCTTTATTTAAATGTAATGTAATGTTAAATGTTTAGCCGGCTGGTCTTTAATGCGGGGCATTTGTTCCTTGATCCGGCCAGTTGCTTAGGTGGGCTTGAAAAGCGCATGACTTGGTAAAAGGACGGAAACACTAAGTTGGACGTTGTAAATCTTAGGTTGGTATAGGGGTGAGTTTTTTGCGGATCGGAGTATTAACCAGTGGCGGGGATGCTCCAGGGATGAACGCCGGGATTCGCGCCGTGGTTCGAAAAGCAATCTATCATGGCCTAGAGCCTTATGGGATCCGGCGAGGTTATACCGGACTTATCTATAACGAGATGTTTCCCATGGAATTGGGATCAGTAGCAGATATTATTCAACGGGGCGGAACCGTCCTGCGCACGTCCCGCAGCCCGGAATTTATGACCCCGGAAGGCCGGGGAGTAGCATTGCAAAACCTGCGGTACCGGCATATCGAC
>CAZKWP010000018.1:0-22262 GCA_964556555.1 uncultured Syntrophomonadaceae bacterium | reverse complement strand
CCGGCGTAAGTTTATATTCAGCAGGAGTCCTACGGATAGCATATTTGCCAACATAGAACTTCCGCCATAACTCAAAAAAGGCAGCGGGATTCCGGTAATCGGCATAATCCCAATCGCCATCCCTACGTTCTCCAAGATATGGAACCCCCACATCGAGGCAATCCCGACAGCAATGTAAATACCAAACTGGTCTCTAGATTTAAAGGCAATCCGCAGCACGCGGTACAACAGGACAAAATAAATCCCGATAATTAAAGTCGCTCCGATAAAACCTAGCTCTTCCCCCACGACCGAAAAAATAAAATCCGTATGATGCTCCGGCAAAAAATTGCCCTGGACCTGGGTCCCGTTGAATAAGCCCTTACCCCAAAAACCTCCGGAACCGATGGCCACCAGTGATTGGATTACATGCCAGCCGGCCCCTCGCCCCCCCTGTCCGTCCAGATAGGGATTAATGAAAACAATCAGCCGAGATATTTGATAATCCTCTAAAGGCAAGGGTAAACCAAACTTCAGATTGCCCACCAGAGCCACCACGATGATTAAAACTCCCGCGCCAATAATTTTGAGTAAAAGACTGCTTCGCGCACCCGCGACAAACAGCATTCCAAAAGTGATGGCAATAAAAACTAAGGAAGTTCCTAAATCCGGCTGGGCTAGAATTAAACCTAGAGGAATGCCCACGTGCAGAAAAGCCGGCAGCAATTCCCGCCAACTGCCTAAACGCTCCTGGTGTTTCACTAAATAGGACGCAAAAGTAATGATTACCAAGAATTTGGCCAATTCTGAAGGCTGCCCGCCCAGCGGACCCAACTTCAGCCAAAGCTGAGCTCCCTTTGCGGAATGGCCGGCGATTAAGACGGCCGAAAGCAAAAAGATATTCAACCCATATAAATAATTGGCATAACGAAACAATACCCCATAATCAATAATTAAGACGGGTATTAGACAGAATAAACTGATAAATATCCAAAGTGCCTGTTTCTTTACGAAAAACCACTGGTCACTGTTAACGTTTAAAGTGGCACTGCTTAAAATCAGGAGCCCCATGATTAAGGACAAGGCCACAATAAAGGTTACATCTAGATTCTTTAAGAGCTTACGGTTGATCAAAAAATTACCCCCGGCCTACCCATTCATATCCCCAAACATACTTTATTATATGCCAGGGTTAAAGGATAGTCCAGGGTCATCTCCTGGATGCACTTTTATTGAACCACGGCATCCCGGGTGATTCTTTTCATGCGTAAAACCGGGATGTTCGCCATTAAGGCTACAGAGTTATCTTCCTGATTTAAGCTGACCTCCAAGGCAGACTCGTCAATATCCATATAATGGGTGATGACCTTGATGAGATCCTCCTTTAAAGCTTCGAGCAACTGGGGCGATACGTTTATCCGATCATGAACCAATACCAGTCTTAAACGCTCTTTAGCTACGGTCTTGCTATTTAACGATGTATCCCTACCAAAAAAACGAGCTAAGAATTCTAGCAAGAGCCCTTCCCCCCCTTTCGAACTCTGCCAGTTGGGCTATCTTGCGTTGCCAAAACTAAAGAGTTTTTTTAACCAGGGCCTCCAACCCTCACGAACTTCCAAGTTCATAAAGGGGACATCTTCGCCGGTAATGCGCTGGGCAATATTACTGAAAGCCATCCCGGCTTTGGACAAGGAATTAAGCACCGCTGGTTCTCCACGATTTGTAGAGATGAGGATTGATTCATCCTCCGGGACGATGCCAATCAAATCTATCCGCAAATTGTCCAGGATATCCTCAACATCCAACATGTTCCCCTGTTTTACCATGACTGGGCGAATCCGGTTGACAATTAACCTGGTGTCTTTAATTTCCGAAGCTTCCAGCAGGCCGATAATCCGGTCCGCATCCCGGACCGAGGAAATTTCAGGGTTAGTCACTACCAGCGCCCGATCGGCTCCGGCCACGGCGTTTTTAAATCCTTGTTCAATACCGGCCGGACAATCGATTAAAACATAATCAAATTCCTTTTTTAGCTCTTCGCACAATGAACGCATTTGTTCCGGGGTAACAGCAGTTTTATCCCGTGTTTGGGCTGCCGGCAGGAAGTAGAGACCATCCAGGCGCTTATCCCGAATCAAAGCTTGTTTTAACCGACAATTACCACTGGTAACATCAATCAGGTTAAAAACGATCCGGTTTTCTAGGCCCAGAACCAGGTCCAGTTTACGCAAACCAATATCAGTATCTACCAGAGCAACTTTTTTGCCTAAAGCCGCTAGAGCGGTACCGATGTTTGCGGTTGCAGTGGTCTTTCCCACTCCCCCTTTACCAGAAGTTACGACCACAACTTCACCCATTATGTCTCCTCCTCCATGATTTATACCACGTTTATTAATATCTTTCAATTACTACAATCCCCTCCCGTATTCGGGCAGTTTCAGTCACCTCCGGACCGCCTTGTTCGCCGTCTGGGGGACGGGTTATATGCCCGGCAATCCGAAGTTGGGTCGGTCTCAGTCGGAAAGCGGTAATTGTAGCTGATTCGTCTCCCCTTGCGCCAGCGTGGGCAACTCCCCGAAATGAACCCATAACCACAATATTTCCGCCAGCGGTAACCTCTGCACCCGGGTTTACATCACCCATGATCACTACACTGCCGGTATGATGAACACTTTGACCGGAACGGAGTGATCTTTGTACCAATAAAGTATCCGACTGATCGATAGCATTCTTTATGACCCGATCAGTTTGGTCTGGGGCTCCTAAGCCCATGCTATGCTCCGTAATGGTGCCCTCTAAAGACGGAAGGCTACTATGGTTTGTCGCCCCTCGTTTATCGGCAGGAATTTCGTTTATTGCCTCCAGTTCTGTGCTTGCGGCCACTTCTTGGTTTGCTCGCCGCAGATTTGGTTCTGTTGGCTTAGCCAAACTGTTTAGGCCAATACTCTCCTTTGTCGATTCGGAAAAAGTTTGAATTGAGTCTGTTTTTGCGGGTAAATCCATAAACTGAATCACCTCAGACCCGAAAGTTCCTGGCCGCGTCACGGCCTTTACTTTAAGGGAATCCTTGCCGTTCCGGCTGGACTTGCCTTTAGCTTTGCCTTTCGAGCTAACTGCAGCTGACTTTATTTTTTCGGACGGCAGATCCGGTCGGGAAATTATTCTTTTTAGAAACAAACCGTACTCGAAAAACAGTGATTCAAGTGCCGTCATTTCTATTTGCGAGACATCGCGGCTGCCTAAGTCAACCATAACCTGACCCTCACTTGACCAATCCTCTGCCGGCGAATCTTTGAGGCGAATCCGCAGCTTAGCCATTAATTCCTGAAAATTTCCGGTACTATCGATAGCAACCACGATCCCCTGCTTGGTACTGCTGATTACTATGTCCTCCTTTTTCATGGGCTATCTGTCAACTCCCAAAATTTAAAATTGCATTAACATCTTTTTCATCTTCAAACAAATTCTACACTTGCCCCGTAATTCCTTCCATTTTTCAGGAAAAAGCGAGGGCTTTTTTCCTCGTAATTTCTCCGTCAATCTCTATTTTTCACCTTTTTTTTAGGGCGAAATGGTACGTGCTTCGACTGAGTCCTCCGCCGGCTGGGCAGCTGCCGGACGCCCCATTTCCTCAGTTTCGGCCCGGTTCAAATCATCAGCCGAATTTGAATCATCTATCGTGCTGGTTTCTTCAACGGTTGAAGTATTTTCAGGGACCGTTGGCGTTTTATCCGCTGGCAATTGATTTAAACCAAAATATTCCTGAAAAACTGCCCGTGCCACATAGCCGGAAGAAGTACTGCCATGCCCTCCGTACTCAACTATACCCGCAAAAGCGATCTGGGGATCGTCAGCCGGCGCGAATGCGATAAAAACCCCATGAAAATCCTTATTTTTGTCGTCCCCTTTGCGTCCGGTCTGCGCGGTACCGGTTTTTCCCGCCACTCGAATCGTTGACGGAAAATCAGCAAACAGGGAATAAGCGGTCCCCCCTGGCTGCATGACCCCTTCCATGGCGCTCCTAACCTCAGATAATATTTCCGGGGATAAGGTTACCTGATTAAGGAGCGTTGGCTGGAAATGCTGCAGAACCTCCCCTTTCGCCGAGACAATCCGATCCACCAGGTACGGCTGATAATGACTTCCGCCGTTAGCCAAGGTGGCCACATAATTAGCCAGTTGCAGCGGCGTATAATTATTGCTTCCCTGGCCAATCGACATGTTAAATGTGTCGTAAGGCTGCCAGGAAGTCGCAAACCGATAATCAATGTTGTATAGCGCTTCAAGCTTTTTCCGCTCTTTTTCCTTTTCCCGCAAATACTTCTCCCTGGTTTGTTCGTCGGGAGCCTGAGCGATTAATGCCTGATATTTATCCTCCAACTGCGCGTAGAGATTCTGATAACGGTTATCCACCAAGCGGGTATTTAAATCCATTTTCCATTGGGGACTGGGCAATAACCCTTGAATCTCACTGGGCAGATCAATACCGGTCTTGGCACCTAAACCAAACTGCTGTCCCACCAGCACCATCCGTTCAGGACCCGCTAAGCGCCCGGCTTCCTGAAAATAGGTATTACAAGACTTGGCCATACCGTTATACAGATTCATCGAACCATGGGCACCGGTGCAGCGTATAAAAGGCTTTACCGGATAATACCCGGCGCAGTTTATGATTCTCTGGTTGGCGGTTAATGCATGGGATTCCAGCGCCGCCATGGCGGTTATCGGCTTAAACGTAGAGCCTGGGGGGTAAGCGCTGGCAATAACCCGGTTAATTGAAGCCGCCGGCTGCGTAGTATAATAAAAATCCGCTAATTCTTGTGACATAGTGCCGATAAAATCGTTGGGATCCAAAAACGGCCGACTTACCATGGCCAAAATGGCTCCGGTTTTAACGTCAATCGCCACCGCCGCTCCCGCTTTGGCTTTAATATTTCCCTTAGCCTGCAAACCGGCCAGGGTTTCGTCCATACTATCCTCCATGACTTGCTGCAGTTTAGCATCCATGGTCAGAACAATACTGTTGCCTGAGGTTACCGGGATGGTCATCATCTTGGAAACTTCCCGGTTATAGGCGTTTACTTCCACCTGACGCGCGCCGTCTATTCCCCGCAGGTAGCTTTCATAAGACTTTTCCAGCCCGCTTTTGCCGATCAAATCGCCGGACTGATAATACCGGCCTTCTTCGGTATTTTGATTCCATTCCGCAATTTCCTCGGCATTTATTTCCCGGACAAAACCCAGAACATGCCCGGCCAAAGGCAATCCGTTCTCCGGATTTAGAGGGTAATCACGGATCGGTTCAACTTCAATGGATACGCCCGGCAGTTCCTGACGCTTTTCCTCTAAACGGGTAAGTATAGTAATGTCAATATCTCGCTTGATTAGAATTGGTTCATAGCGACGTCCCTGGTGTTGTTTAATTTGTTCTTGGATATATTCGGGAGTAATTTCCGGGTAGGTTGGACCAAGGATAGCAACTAGGCTTTGGATAACCTCCTCCGAACCCTTATTGCTGTTTTGGGTTAAGGTAACCGAAAAGACCTGCTTATTTTTGGCTAAAACTACCCCGTTGCGGTCCAGAATCTCCCCCCGGGGAGCCCTAATCGGAATGATCCGCACACTGTTTTCTTCAGATTGCGTGCGATAGGCATGCGTTTGCACTACCTGCAACATAAATAAGCGTACCAGAATCACTGCAAAAATAGCGATAACAATGAACCAGTACGTTCGCAGGCGGCTCTCCGTCTTTTTGGTCGCCACTATAACCACCCTTACTTAAAACGCGTTTACTAAAACATTAGCAATTATTCAGCTCTTAACAGTCCATGTTTCGTTGAATACAGGAATTTCCCATAGATAGGCGGAACTAAAAAAATATTAAATAAGGCCTCAAAAATGGCGGTTTGCGCCCCGGTTTGCCAGGGATTGTTTAAACCGGCAATCCACCCGAAGCACATCATTAAAAGTCCATGCAGTAAACTCGCTAAAAAAACCACCACGATCGGCACTAATAAATTTTCCTTATAAATTTTGTTTTCCAACCAACCTATTGCCCAAGCGGTAAACGCCAGCGCCAATAAATTCATTCCGAACAAACGGCCACGGAGCAGGTCTTGGAGCAGTCCCATAAAGGCCCCGGCTGCCAGTCCCCCCTGGGCTCCATTGAGCAGGGCATATAAAATGACCAGCACCAAAACCAAATCCGGTTTAATCTTTATCGGTAAGACACTAATGAAAGTCGACTGAATGATTAAACTTCCGATGAAAATTAAGGCCAATATCCCATTCCGACGCATTCTGTCCCCTTACCTTCCCATCTGGTACGCGGTTCCGTTTAGTTTTAAGTTTGATGAATCGTTCATGAGCTTACTTAATAATCCAGTGGGGCGCCCTTGCTTATTATAAAGACCTCTTCCAGGCGATTAAAATCTACGGCTGGTTTAATGATCGCCGATTTTTGCAAACCACTCGGTTCCGCTTCTGAATCGATACTTTGCACGGTCCCAATTCGAATTCCTTTCGGGAAAAATTCCCCTAAGCCGGAGGTGACTACATACTGACCGACTTCTACCGGGGCATCATAGGGGATGTGCTTTATCATCAAGGCATCCGAACCGTCACCGATCCCTTCCACTACCCCGGGAATCCGGTTTTCCTGAAATAGAACAACCGCCCCGGCTGGGCCTTCCCGGTCGGTGATCAGCAAGACTTCCGCTGTTTCTTTACTGACCGCCACCACTCGGCCGACCAGTCCTTCGGGGACGATCACCACCATATTTTTGGCAACCCCGGCCGTGGTTCCCCGGTTTAAAATTAAAGTGCTGTACCAATTGCTTGGTGCCCGGGCGATAACCGCAGCCCCGATCAGCTCGTACTGCGGATTGGCCTGTTCGAAATCGAGCATTGCTCTTAGACGCTGCACTTCCAGAAGATTCTCGCGCAACTGGTTATTCTCGAATAATAAGGCTCCGCTCTGCTGACGCAGCTCTTCATTTTCAGACAGCAGAGCGTCAATTTCGGCAAAGTGGCTGAAAAAGCCCTGAGTTCCCTTTAGCATAGTGGTAAATCCGTTTTGAATTGGCGTTAGACCATCCCGGATTATTTTTTCTAATCCGCTAAGCTGATCTCTCTCCGAAGCAGTTACCCGAATCATGAACAAAATAAGCAATACGGCAACTACTGTTGCCAGGATGGAGCGAGAAAACCAGCGAGGCATGTTTTATCCACCTCTCTTAGGAAAACTTCCGCGGAGTAATCAGCACTCGCTTCAAAACCTCGATATTTTCCAAAACCCGGCCGGTCCCTAAGGCCACTGCGGACAGAGCTTCTTCGGCAATATGCACTGGCATTCCCGTTTCCCGGCTCACTAAAGTATCCAGCCGCTGCAACAAAGATCCGCCCCCAGCCATGACTATCCCCCGGTCGATAATATCTGCGGCCAGTTCCGGCGGGGTTTTTTCCAGGCAGACCTTGATCCCATCGATAATCTGGTTAACCGGATCAGCTAACGACTTCTGAATCTCTTCAGAAGTTACCTGAACGGTTTTCGGCAGCCCGGTTAACAGATCCCGTCCGCGGACATTTAATCGGTTTGATTCTCCATCCCAAATAGCGGAGCCGATATTAATCTTAATTTCTTCAGCGGTACGTTCCCCAATCAGCAGGTTATAATATTTTTTCAAATGCTGAATAATCGCTTCATCCATTTCATCCCCACCCACGCGGATGGAGCGGCTGTTCACAATGCCCCCCAGGGAAATTACGGCTACCTCGGTGGTTCCACCGCCAATATCGACGATCATATTCCCGGTGGGCTCATGTACGGGAAGACCCGCGCCAATTGCCGCGGCCATCGGTTCCTCGATTAGATAGGCCTCTTTGGCCCCAGCCTGCAGGGCTGCTTCTCTAACGGCCCGTTCCTCTACCGCGGTCACCCCGGAGGGTACGCTGACAATTACCCGAGGCCGGGTCAAAAAGTTATGTCGCTTTAAGACCTTAGTTATAAAATGGCGCAACATGGCCTGAGTCGTGTCAAAATCCGCAATAACCCCATCCTTCATCGGACGGATCGCAATAATATTGCCGGGGGTTCGGCCAATCATTTCTTTAGCCTCTTCTCCAACCGACAAAACCTGTCCGGTGTCCCGCTGAATGGCGACTACGGATGGTTCGCGAAGTACAATCCCTTTTCCTTTTAAATGTACCAGGGTATTCGCGGTTCCCAAATCTATCCCCAAATCCTTAGAAAAAAATGCGTTAAACAATCCCCTTGCCCCTTCCTAACCTTTATTGAAAATTGAAATAGTCGCATCTAGACCTTAGTCAAGGCGAATGCCCTGAGACTAAAGAAAGACTATTTCAAGCCAAAAGTATCTGACACCTTGATTTAAATAGTCGCATCTAAGCTTGGATCGGGCAGTTTGCCCTGAGACTAAAGATAGACTGTTTCATGCCATAAGCATATGACACCTTGATCACGATGCTCCTTAAACGATGCTCCTGTAAAGAAACTATTTTAGATCAGGGCTTTTTGTTTTAGGCTAATAAAACGAGTATCCCCAATCACCACATGGTCCAATACTTCTATTCCCACTAATTTCCCGACTTCCATCAATCTAAGGGTGACTTCGATATCTTCCCGGCTGGGAGTTGGATCCCCGCTGGGGTGGTTATGCAATAAAATTAAACTGGCCGCGCTTTTACTGATGGCGGTTTTAAATAATTCCCGGGGGTGGACGATTGAAGTGTTTAAACTCCCAATCGACACGGTTTCTAAGCTGATAACCTGGTTCTTGGTGTTTAAACAAAGCGCCCGAAAGTGTTCGCGATCTAAAAAACGCATCTCCTCCATAACCAAGTGTGCGGCGTCCTCTGGACACTTAATCACCGGCTTGGCCTCGGGGCTCAGGGATACCACCCGTTTTCCCAACTCAATGGCTGCCTTAATTTGGGCTACCTTAGCCATTCCAATGCCTTTATGCTGCCCCAAACTTTCCGGTGTCGCTTCCGCCAAATAACGCAAACCATCCGGATGAGACAAGAGTCTTGCCGCAAGTTCCAGGACGGTATATTCAGGCGTGCCGGTGCGCAGGAGAATGGCTAAAAGCTCCGTATTGGATAACGAAGCCGCTCCCAAAGCGGTTATCCGCTCTCTCGGCCGGCTGTCGGCCGGCATATTTTTAATGGTGTAATGGTACTCGGTATCTTTTAACATTTCGGATTCCTCCGAATTTAAAACGGCTGGTGCCAAACCTGGTGGACTTCCAGCCCGGTCTCTTTTAACATTCCAACTAGCCGGGCCACTGGCAAACCAACCACGTTGAAATAGCAGCCCTCTATTCTCTCAACCAACGTAGCCCCTTTTTCCTGGATTCCATAAGCTCCCGCCTTGTCCAGCGGTTCGCCGGTTTCAACGTAAGCCATAATTTCAGCCGGTGAAAGCGCCCGAAATTGAACCAGGGTGTTCTCCACCCCGCTTATAGCCTTTCCCTTTTTAACATCAATCACGGCCAGACCGGTTAATACCTGATGCTTTCGGTTGCTAAGCCGTGACAACATAAGTGCCGCCTCTTTAGGTGAAGCCGGTTTACCAAGCACTTCCCCGTCGATTACGACTACCGTATCCGCGCCGATTACTAACCCGGCAGTTAGGGTATTGGCTACTGCCTGGGCTTTCCGCAAGGCCAGCTCTGCCAACTGGGATTCCAAGTTTTGCGACGGATTAAAATTCTCCTCGATATCCGCTGCCTGCACTCTAAAATCGAGACCTATTTTTTGCAAAAGCTCTGCCCGGCGCGGGGAAGCTGAAGCCAGGACGATCTGCATGTTGTTTACCTCTTTGCTAAAAGTAGCGGCTTAGGCGCCAAGTCCTGGTTCTAGTATAATTCGGTTCTGAAATTCAATGCGTAGAAACCAAAAGTTTGGGCGTTACAATTTGCGATATACTAAATAAGCTGACAAAAACCCGGCTACGGTAAGCAGGTTTAAACGCAGCATAAACCCAAGCGTTACGGAAAAGACCTGTAAATCTAAAGTAGTGGGAGGCAAACCTACCACTTGCATCTGATTAAATATTCCTAAGCCCGGCCAAAACTTCTCCAGAACAATCCCTAACCAGCTGCCGATAATTCCGCCAATAACCAACAAAATGACGAGAACTCCAGCCCCCCTAATCGTGTGCCCCTTCAATAAAATACCTCCCTGACTCCCCTAAAGGATCCGGTCTGCAAATACAAACAACGCCTCCCCATTAGAAGACGTCGGTTGGTACCCGGTGAGATCATGATTTTTGGGCACCGAGGTGGAAACTTAAGATTTCCAAATTAACCGATAAATCTACGTTTCGAATCACCACGTCTTCCGGAACCATCAGTACCCGTGGCGAAAAATTCAAAATGGCCTTTAAACCGGTTTTAACCATGGTATCAGCTACATCCTGGGCGACTTCGGCCGGTACCGCAATGATCCCAATCACCGCTCCACTTTTGGTTACCACTTCCTCCAGCCGACTTACCGATACGACCTCGAGGGAATCAACTTTCTGACCAATCTTTTTCGGATCACTGTCAAAAATACCCACAATGATAAAGCCACGCTCCGCAAATCCTCCATACATGGCTAAAGCAGAACCTAGTTTGCCGGCGCCCACAATAACTGCCGGCCATTGGGTAGTTAAACCGAGAATTTTCATTAAGTACCCATATAATTCGTTAACGTTATAACCGACCCCACGCGTGCCAAATTCTCCGAAGTAAGCCAAATCTTTCCTAACTTGAGCCGAGCTGACCCCCACGCCCCGGGCAATCTCCCCGGAGGAGATGGTACCGGCACTCTTGCGTCTGATTTCGGCTAAAAACCGTGAGTATACGGATAAACGGATAATGGTCGCTTCTGGTATTTTAAGGGTTTTCACCATATTCCTCCCCTGCAATGAAATATTTAAAGGCCTAAAAATTAGGCTTAAGTGGTCAAGGTTTAATATGTCCAGGTATGTAAGTGCTGCCGGTTTATTTAAGTAAATAAGCCGATAATTTTATACAGGAACGCCGAAACTACTGCACTAATGGGGATGGTTAAAACCCAAGCGGTGACGATGGAACGCGCAGTTCCCCAACGCACTGCTTTCACCCGTTTAGCCGTTCCTACTCCCATAATTGAGGAGGAAACCACGTGGGTAGTACTGACTGGCATACCCAAGTGCGTAGCCGTTAAAATAACCAGCGAAGAATTCAGATCCGAGGCAAACCCATTAATCGGTTCTAGTTTAAAAATCTTACCGCCCATCGTCTTAATAATCCTCCAGCCTCCCGCAGCGGTCCCAGCTGCCATAGCTGTAGCACAGATCAGAATCACCCAGAAAGGAACGTGGAATTCGGTCAAGATACCCGCGCTCACTAAACTCATCGTGATGATCCCCATAGATTTTTGGGCATCGTTAGAACCGTGCGAAAAAGACATTAAACAGGCTGAGAATACCTGCAGTCTCCGACAAACTTCATTTGTCTTAACCGGAGAACTGCGACCGAAAATAAGAAAAATTATGGACATAACGATATAACCAAAAACAAAACCCAGGACAGGTGAAATCAAAAGGACCACAATTATTTTCTGCAGTCCCTGCCAAATAATCGCATCAAACCCGAATCCGGCGATGGCCGAACCGGTGATTCCGCCAATTAAAGCATGCGAGGAACTGCTCGGAATCCCGGAGAGCCAGGTGATTATGTTCCAGATAATGGCGCCGAGCAAGCCGGCTACCACTACTTCCTGCGTAATATCTTGGGGCGCCACGATTCCCTTGCCAATCGTACCGGCTACAGCGGTGCCGCTTAAAGCGCCTACAAAATTAAACGTAGCCGCTACAATTACTGCTCGTTGGGGACTCAATGCTTTAGTCGATACCGAGGTAGCAATGGCATTGGCGGTATCGTGAAATCCGTTTAAATAATCGAATAGCAATGCTACCAGAATTACGATACCCAGCCAAACCCAGACACTAGACATATTTTAAAGCCACTCCTTTAAGGAGATTAGCCACGTCTTCGCAGTGGTCCAGAGCCGTCTCCAGGTGCTCATAGACCTCTTTCCACTTGATTACTTCAATCGGATCGGTACCAAACTCAAAAAGGTCCGCAACGGCTTTACGGTAGCGGTGATCCCCCAGATTTTCCTGATATTTAATATCTTCACAAAGCTCCAAAACTTGGGTGTAGTTATTCTTTAAATCATCCAGCAGTTCAAAGATCTTTTTAATTTCCGCAGTCGCTTTTTCGAGGATCCGCACCAAATCTTTCGCTTCTTCGGTCGGAGTCCCGGTTTTATAGAGCACCATTTTTTCCAGAGTCCCATGGACATGGTCCAAGATCCGATCTAATTCTCTGGCCAGCATGTAGATGTCTTCACGGTCAAAAGGCGTCACTAAAGTTTGGTTGAGTTTCTCTAAGATAGACCGGGTCAGGGCATCTCCAACCTGTTCTATTGCGGTTAATTCCTCCAGCCTTGCGGATAGGCTTTCATATTCCTCCAGGGCTTCCCTTAAAATCGATACTCCCTTACAAACTGTTTCAGATCCCTCGCGGAATAGTTCGTAGAATTTTCCATCCCGGGATTTGAGGTTAAATATCAAGGATATTCCTCCTCCACATAAACGAATAGACCAGCAACAACGATAATCTAATCCGCATAACAAACCATCGTAATTATACCATATTTCATAGTTGAGTTGTCACCTGTTTGTGTTTTTCCAGGCGAAGGAACTGGAAATGTCTCTCTATTTGTCAAAACAGCTTTTATCTTAATTACCCTTAAACGCCGGCTTGAAATCGCAATATTCTTTTGGCCTCCGCTACCAAATAGAGAGAACCGGTTACGCATGACAAGGCTTTTTTGCCGCTTTGCGTTGATTCCCGCATCAGTTCAATCCCAGCCAGTAAAGCCTCCGTTATGCTTTCCTGCAGAAAAACCTGGTCTGTATAACGTTCGACAAAACGGGCGGTTGCGGCCCAATCGCCGGCCCGGGTACTGGGCGGAGCAGTAACGATAACCGCATCCGCCAACGGGGCAATTTCCCGGACGATTTTTTCCCGGTCCTTGTCTTCTAGGATACCCAGGATTAAGACGATCCGATAATCCAAAAAATTCTGCCCCAGAAATTCCGCCAAGCGTCTAGCTCCCGCTGGGTTATGGGCTCCGTCCACGAGTATCAAAGGCTCCCGGCAAACAATCTCCAGACGGCCCGGCCAGTTACTGCCCGCCAGACCTTGACAAAGCTGCTCCTTAGTAATGGTAAACCCCTGCTCCTGTAAAACTTCAATAGCCGCTGCGGCTACTGCTGCATTTAAACCTTGATGTTCGCCCAGGAGCGGAATGGTTAACCCTAAATATTCCTGATGTAAACCCTGGAGGCTGATTATTTGCCGGCCGGGAGGGCCATCATTCGTCTCGACTCCAGCTAAATCAAGCTGCTGCTCCAGCAGCCACACGACCCGGTATAAGACGGTTTGACTGTTTCGGGCCGGAGGTGACGACAGAACCCGGACCACCTCCGCGTCCCGTAAGTTAGCTTCTCTTTGGATAACAGCTAAGGCTTCTCCCTCAGCCGCAGTGATCAAGGGAATCCCCTTTTTAATAATTCCCGCCTTAGTATGGGCAATTTCCTCCAGAGTATTACCGAGTACCGCTTCGTGATCCAGGGAAACATTTGTAATGATCGTCAGTAAGGGCAAAAACAGGTTGGTGGCATCAAAATTACCGCCTAACCCGACCTCGAGCACTACCAAATCCACCCCGGCTTCTTTAAAGTATTGAAACGCTATCGCCGTGCTGAGTTCGAACTCGGTAGGGTGCTCAAAGCCCTCGGAAACCATTTGCTCGAGCTGCGGCTTAAGTAAACTGACCAGCCTGGCTAAATCAGCTTCGGCAATATTTTGGCCGTTGATCTGAAAACGTTCGGTATATTTTTCTAAATGCGGCGAAGTAAAGAGACCTACCCGGTATCCCGCAGTGCTTAAAACGCTGCTCAGCATCGCACAGACCGAGCCCTTCCCGTTGGTCCCCCCTACATGAATTCCGGTTAAGCTTAAATGGGGATTCCCCAAACCAGCTAAGAGTCTTTCCATTCTGGAAAGACCCAGATTAACGCCAAATTTAGTTAACTCCTGAATATAAGCCATCGCTTCCTGATAATTCACACTAATACCCTCAAACTAATATTTTCTTGGTGTTCCCAGGAAAAACCGTTTAACCCTCCGTATCCCGTAAAAGCGCCAGCCGTTCCTCAATGGTTTCTTTTTTAGCTTGATAATCAGCCAATTTTTCCTTTTCTTTGTCCACTACCGCTGCCGGGGCTTTGGCCAAGAAACCCTGATTATTCAGCTTGCCTTCCAGGCGCTTAACTTCTTGTTCCAAAAGCACCACTTCCTTCTCCAGGCGGACAATTTCTTTTTGCAGGTCCACTAAGCCGCTTAAAGGCAGATATACCTCAACCCCGGCCACCACGGCGGTTAAAGCCTGCTTCGGTCGTTCGGCTATTACCGAGCAGCAGTCAGCCTTAGAAATGGCGGCTAGGTTTTGAATATAACTTAGGCCTTGTTCAATTACCCGCATTGCCTTAGCATCTTCACTTACCACAATTAATTCCGCCTGGTTCCCCGGGGGCAGTTTAATTTCCGCCCGTAAATTCCGGATGGCCCTAATCAAGTCCATTAATAAATTCATTTCTTTTTCCGCGGCATCCGAAATGAACGACTCCGTCGATACCGGCCAGGCGGAAATCATGATGCTTTCCTCCCGGTAAGGCAATTGCTGATAAATCTCTTCAGTGATAAAGGGCATGAAAGGATGCAGCAGCTTTAAGGTATTCACCAAGACCTGATAAAGCACCTGCTGCGCCTGCCTGCGGGATAGCTCATTTTCCCGGCCGTAAAGGCGCGGTTTTACTAATTCAATATACCAGTCGCAGTACTCATTCCAGATGAACTCGTAGACTTCGCGGGCCGCTTCCCCAATATCGTAGTTTTCCAGCAAACGCGTTACTTCCATTATGGTTCGATTGCAGCGGCTTAAAATCCAGCGGTCCGCTAGAGGCAGTTCCGCAGTATTTAGCAAGCCCTCCGCTTCTGCCGCACCCGGAACAAAGTCCTGCAAATTGAGCAAAACAAAGCGGGAGGCATTCCAAACCTTATTGGCAAAGTTGCGCGTCTGATCCAGCTTTTCCATGTGAAAACGAACATCATTGCCGGGGGTGGTGCCGGTGACCAGCATGAAACGCAGGGTATCCGCACCATATTTTTCAATAACCTCCAGGGGATCCACCCCATTGCCCAGGGACTTGCTCATCTTGCGGCCCTGGGCATCGAGGATCAGACCGTGAATCAGCACGTCTTTGAAAGGCACATCGTGCATAAAAGCCAAGCCGCTGAAAATCATCCGGGCCACCCAGAAGAAAATAATATCCCGACCAGTTACGAGTACTGAGGTAGGATAAAAAACAGCCAATTCCGGGGTTTGCTTCGGCCAGCCCAAGGTGGAAAACGGCCACAAACCGGAACTAAACCAGGTGTCTAATACATCGGGGTCTTGCTTAAGGCTTTCCCCGCCGCATTGACCGCAAATAGCCGGCGTCTCGCGCTGACAGATAATCTCGCCGCAGTCCTGACAGTACCAAACCGGAATCCGGTGGCCCCACCACAACTGCCGGGAAATACACCAGTCGCGAATGTTTTCCAGCCAGTTCAGATAAATCTTGGTGAAACGTTCTGGCACGAAACGGGTTCGGCCGTCTTTTACGGCCGCCATAGCCGGCTCGGCCAGCGGCTGCATTTTGACAAACCACTGTTTCGAGACTAAGGGTTCCACCACGGAATCGCAGCGATAGCACTGGCCTACGGCATGATGGTGGTCTTCTTTTTTCTGCAGCAATTCCAACTTATCCAAATCCTCAACCACCTGTTCCCGACAGGCATAATGGTCGAGTCCCGCATAACGCCCCGCCTTTTCGGTCATGCGTGCGTCCTTGCCGATCACTACGACCTGAGGCAGCTGGTGCCGCATCCCCACTTCAAAATCGTTAGGGTCGTGCGCTGGGGTTATTTTTACCGCCCCGGTGCCAAACTTCGGATCCACGTATTCATCGGCAATTATCGGAATTTCCCGCCACATCAAAGGCAGAATCACGGTTTTGCCAATCAGGTGCTGATAGCGTTCATCCGCCGGATTCACCGCAACCGCCGTATCTCCCAGCATGGTTTCCGGTCTGGTGGTAGCCACCACAATCTGCTCCCGGCTGTCTTTAACCGGGTAACGGATGTACCAGAGCTGTCCGTCCCGCTCATTATGCTCTACCTCAATATCCGAAATGGTGGTCTGGCATTTGGGGCACCAGTTGATGATATAATCCCCCTGATAGATCAGACCCTTTTGGTAAAGTTCAATAAAAACCTCCTGCACCGCCTCCGAGCAGCCCTCGTCCATGGTAAAACGTTCCCGGGACCAGTCGCAGGAAGAACCGAGCAAGCGCAGCTGACTGGTTATTTTATTTCCATACTGGTGTTTCCAATCCCACACCCGCTCCAGAAATTTTTCCCGGCCTAAATCGTATTTACTTAAACCTTCCGAAGCAAGCTGTTCCTCAACCCGGGCTTGCGTCGCAATGCCGGCGTGGTCCGTGCCGGGCAGCCACAAAGCGTTATAACCCTGCATCCTCCGCCAGCGGGTCAGAATATCCTGCAGGGTGTTATCCAGGGCGTGCCCCAAATGCAAAGAACCGGTAACGTTGGGCGGAGGCATCACGATACAGAACGGTGGTTTGCTGGGATCCGTTTCCGCCCGGAAATACTGATGTTCCATCCAAAATTGATACCATTTATCCTCTACCGTTTTCGGATCATAGACGGTGGAAAGATCCGTATGCATAGCCAATAATTCCTCCTTGCCAAAAATAAAAATGACTCCCATCCTCAAAGGACGAAAGGAGTCATGCTTCCGTGGTACCACCTTTGTTTACCTTGCGGCCAAAGTCGCAAGGCACACTCATCTGCGCGATAACGGGCGCCCCCGAAGATCCCTTTGCTGCGTTCCAGCCTCAAGCATAAGAACTGGAAGGACCAGCGTTCGGGCTCTCTGCTCCGGGGTGACCTTCACTCCTCTTAACCCAAGAAATCTTACAGCCAGGGATCTCTCTCTCTGCGGGCCTTAAGCAGCTACTCTCCCCTTCT
Organism: uncultured Syntrophomonadaceae bacterium; assembly: GCA_964556555.1. Lineage (GTDB taxonomy): Bacteria > Bacillota > Ch66 > Ch66 > Ch109 > CAYXHK01. The sequence goes on along the minus strand of CAZKWP010000018.1, from coordinate 5,067 downwards.
TCGCATTTAATGGATAGATTCAGTTGCCATAGCAGTTTCTGCTCTGTAATATGAATTTTACTGGTAGAAAAGCACCTTGTCAATCTGCCCCTGGCCGATAAACTGCGGTTTATTTCCATGAACGGCAAGAACTCCCACCAATTATAGCGGGAGTTCTGCGCCCTCAGGCTACCGCTGGGGAAACAGCCAGTCGAAAACCTGAAACTTTTTGCCGTACGTCACGATAACAGCATCAACGGTTTAGCTCAGACAACCAGCCCCAAACCAAAGACCCAGACTTTTTGCTGTTCTCTCTATACTGGCTGAGGCTAGGCTGCCCTGGCCAGACGGCGTTCTTCGGGAGCCAAGCCCCGACCGATTGCTCCGCCGACCATACCAGCCAGAATACTCACGGCCAATCCGGTTAACGCTTCAACCCAGAGGGCTGACAGCAGTCCTCCGTACAACCGGAAAATCATGATGGCCAGGCCATACCCCAAACCAACCCACAACCCGCTCTGCCAGCCTTTCCGTTTCGCTTTCCAGCCGGCTGCCAGGCTGCCCAAAAACGGACTGGCTACCTTGTTCAGCATTAAATAAGTAGAAAGATAAAAAACTGAACCTGGAGTCATCGCTACGTATAAGGCCGCGGCTCCCAAGACAGTGATCGTGATGGCCAGCGCAATTACCCATCCCCAGGCTACAGCCGGCCAATGAATCCCTTTGACTAAAGACCAATCCGTTTGCCTTAAACGTTTAAATTTGCTGCCCATCTTTCCCTGGCCAACCCAACGGGAGGGGGCAAAGCGTAATTGTTTCCGTTTCTTGGACGACTTGGTCCAAGCGGGCAAATCCAGTTTAACCCCTCTTTTTGGGAGATTAGGCATTTTAGCCCCAAAATCGCCTGCTTCGGGCGGCGCTGCTCCTTGGCGGCGTTCCTGCAAATTCTCCAGTACACCAATCCCTTGACGGAAAGCGGAATTCGGCTTAGTCAGCTTTTTTAACGACTCTTTCCACCGACTTGGACTTTCCAGGGAAATATCGGCTTCTTGAATGTCGGCCAAACCTATTAACCCCGGCAGTCCCTCAATCTCTTTACCTAGACTCAACTCGGCCTGCGCGTGATAAATGGGGGTGTTGACCACTGGTTCCTCCGCAGCTGGCTGAATAAATTGCTTAGCGACTGGCGACCAAACCAATCCCAGATGTTCTTTGCGTTTCTTCGATCTGGACCTGATCACAGTATTCCTCCTCTCCTAATCCGGCTTGTACGTTACCATAATATGCCTTGGTTTCCACCGTTAGAATAATTATTAGAGGAGATTGAGCAATTTTTTCTATTTCCCCAGGATTAAAGCCCGAAATTATTGCAGCAGACGCTCAATTTGTTCCGCCAATTCCGGCACCCCGGTACCGTTTAACGAGGAGAAAAGAATCACCGGCACCTCCGGGCCGATCTCTAAGGTCTTACGGATAATTTGCACGTGCCTCGCCCATTGGCCGCGGGAAATCTTATCCGCTTTGGTAGCCACTAAAATTGTCGGCAGATTATAATACTGAAACCATTGGTACATTTGCACATCGTCGGCAGTCGGCGGATGCCGCAGATCTACCAGTTGGATAACGCCCCGCAAAGATTCCCTCTGCTTTAGGTAGCCCTCAATCAGTTTCTGCCATTCACCCCGCATGCTTTTTGAAACCCGGGCAAATCCGTAACCCGGTAAATCGACCCAGTAGCAACAACCATTAATCCGGAAAAAGTTTAATAAACGGGTTTTGCCCGGGGTACTGCTCGTCCTGGCTAAAGCCCGGCGATTCAGCATTTTATTAATCAAGGAAGACTTGCCCACATTGGAGCGGCCAATTAAGGCGATCTCCGGCAGATTATCGGCCGGGCACTGGGCTAGCTTGGCCGCACTCAAAACGAATTCAGCGGTGTTTATCTTCATCAATTACGATCCTCTCTATCGATCAGACAAAACTTTAGACAGTTCTATTCTTAAGACAGTTGCTGCATCAAGAACCAACAAAGGCTGCTTCTTAAAGAAGCAACCCCTATTGACGCTTTGGACAATTATTATCGCCAAGCTCACCAATCCTAAACCTAAGCCTCTCCTAAGCGAGTGGGTTGGCGGGCACTACGGTTGGTTCTCCGCCGGGCAGATCCGTCAGGGAATCAATGGCTGGAAGCTTGGCCTCAGCCTGATTATTTTCCGCTGCCTCCAAGTCCTCATCATCGAGCGCGGGATTTAAATCCTCTTCCCGCGGCAGGACTTGGGCGGTTCCCTCTTCACCCAGCGAGAGGTCCACCAAGGCGTGCTGCAGAACTTGGTCCATGTGTTCAGCTAACACAAATTCCATTTTGCGGCGGACGTTGCTTGGGATGTCTTCCAAATCCTTCTCGTTGTCCCGGGGCAGGATGATGGTCTGGATCCCGGCCCGATGCGCGGCTAAAACCTTTTCTTTGAGACCGCCAATCGGCAATACCCGGCCACGCAGAGTAATTTCCCCAGTCATCGCCACATCTTTCCGGACGAACCGATTGCATAAAGCAGAGGCTAAAGCCGTGGTCATGGTGATCCCGGCCGAAGGTCCGTCTTTAGGAATGGCTCCTTCCGGGACATGGATATGGATGTCGTATTTTTCATGGAAGTTTTCCTCAATCCCGAGTTCCTTCACCCGGGACCGAATATAACTGAATCCAGCCTGAGCAGATTCCCGCATCACTTCGCCCAGTTTGCCGGTCAGAATCAGCTGACCTTTCCCTTTGAGCAGGGCGACTTCAATCGTTAAGACATCCCCGCCAACCTCAGTCCAAGCCAACCCGGTAACCGCTCCGATTTGGTCTTCCTTTTCGGCATTGCCGTAACGGAAACGGGGGATTCCCAGGTAACCCTCCAGGTTTTGGGTATTTATTTTAATCTTCTTTTCCTTGTCACGGACAATTTCCCGGGCCGACTTGCGGCAGATTGAAGCCAGTTCCCGCTCTAAATTCCGCACTCCCGCTTCCCGGGTATACTGCCGGATGATTTTCCGAATGGCATTTTCAGAAATCTGCAGCTGGCTCGCCTCGATCCCGTGCTCTTTCAGTTGTTTGGGCCAAAGATAGTTAACCGCAATTTGATACTTCTCTTCTTCCGTATAACCGGCAATCTGGATTACTTCCATCCGATCGAGCAAAGCGCGGGGGATATTGTGCTGCCCATTGGCCGTCGTAATAAACATGACTTTCGATAAATCAAACGGCGCCTCGATGTAGTGATCACTGAACGTGGAGTTTTGTTCCGGATCCAGCACTTCCAGCAGCGCCGAGGAAGGATCTCCCCGAAAATCCATACTCATCTTATCGATTTCATCCAGCAAAAAAACCGGGTTCCGCGAGCCGATCTGGCGAATTCCCTGAATGACCCGACCAGGCATCGCGCCCACATAAGTCCGGCGATGCCCCCGGATTTCCGCTTCGTCCCGCACGCCGCCCAAAGACATGCGCACAAATTTGCGTTCCAGGGCCCGGGCCACTGACTTGCCCAGAGAGGTTTTCCCTACCCCCGGCGGGCCTACCAGACATAGAATCGGGCCCTTCATCTTATTGGCTAACTGGCGAATCGCCAGGTATTCCAGAATTCTTTCTTTGGGCTTTTTCAGTCCGTAGTGGTCTTCTTCCAGGATCTTTTCCGCTAAGTCTAAATCGAGGCGGTCCTCGGTTTCAATATTCCAGGGCAGGGCGAGCAGCCAGTCTAAATAATTCCGCACTACCACCGCTTCCGCCACCATCGGCGGCATTTTCTCCAGGCGGTCAAGTTCTTTAAACGCCTTTTCTTCCACCTCTTTGGGGAAACCCGCCTTATTGATGCGGTCGCGGAGTTCTTCCACCTCCGCAGTCCGATCATCCTTGTCGCCCAGTTCTTTTTGGATCGCCTTCATTTGTTCCCGCAGGTAGTACTCTTTCTGGGTCTTTTCCATCTGTTTGCGGACGCGGATATTAATCTTGCGTTCTAACTCCAGAATCTCCATTTCCTTAGCCAGAATATTGCATAGGGCTTCAATCCGCGCTTTAACCGAAACTGCTTCCAAAATGGTTTGTTTATCGCCAATTCTTAAAGACAGATGCGAGGAGATAATATCCGCCAACCGACCGGGATCTTCGACGGAAACTACCGACACAACGGTTTCCGGGGGAATCTTTTTACTGATCTTAACGTACTGTTCAAACTGATAAACCAGGCTCCGCATCAGCGCCTCTATTTCCGGACTCTTTTCCCATTTTTCAGTGTACTGTTCCAGTTCCACCTTCATAAACGGTTCCTTTTGCAGATGACGCAGCACCCGGCCCCGCGACAATCCCTCTACCAAGACACGGATTGTACCACCCGGCAGTTTTAACAGCTGTTTAATCTCAGCCACGGTGCCTACCTGATAAATATCCTCTTCCAGCGGTTCATCCGTCTGGGCCTCTTTCTGTGTTACCAGCATAATCTCCCGATTTTGCAGCATCGCTTCATCAATCGCCTTAACGGATTTTTCGCGACCCACATCCAAGTGGATCACCATGTAGGGAAAGACCAATATACCGCGCAGAGGCAGAAGAGGCAGTTCACGAATCCTGATTTGATCATTCTTTTCAAGCACAACGGACACCTCCCCTGAAACTTAACTAATCATAATCCGTTCTTATCTTTAACTAATGTTAATATTGTACTCTGAAAGCCAGTTTGCCGCAACCCGAGTAATTCCCGCCGTAAGCGGAAGTATTATCATAATCTGTGATAATTAAGCCATAAAAATACACGACTCCCCGGGTTGGGAAATCGTGTTTTATTATAGGTTTCTTAACTGCTTAAGGTTGAGGCGGAAACCCCCGGAGCGATTATTTCCAAACTGGGTTTTAACCGTTCCACGACTGGGACAGCCGGCGGGTTGATGACTGCTGTCTGCAGGACTTCCTCCAGAGTATCCACCGGTACCACCTCAATCCCCTCTAAATGCCGAAACATTTCCTGCCAATTATCCCGGGGAATTAAGACTTTTTCCACGCCCGCCTGACGCGCCGCTTCCACCTTGGCCACCACCCCGCCGATTGGCCTCACC
>CAZKWP010000017.1:0-22798 GCA_964556555.1 uncultured Syntrophomonadaceae bacterium | reverse complement strand
TGGCGAAAACACCAGAAGAATACGGTCAACGTCATCAATTTTATTGCGGAAAATCTGCCTGCCATCCGCCAGCGGGTAGGGATGGTTTTTGCCAATCCGGATAATCAGATTGTGGCGCCGGTCGTGGAGGAGGACATCGCCTTTGGCCCGGAAAATCTGGGCGTGGCTTCGGCTGAGATCCGGGAGCGCGTAGATAAAGCCTTGAATCAGGTCGGGATGGCCGGCTGCCAAAAAAGGGTACCCCATTTATTATCTGGCGGGCAAAAGCAGCGGGTGGCCATTGCCGGTGCTCTAGCCATGCGCCCGGATTATTTGGTGTTGGACGAACCAACCTCGATGCTCGATCCGGCCGGCCGACAGGAAGTGATGCAGACCCTGCGGCAGTTAAATTCAGAGCAGGGAGTTACCATCATTTTGATTACCCACCATATGGAGGAACTGGTCGAAGTCGACCGTTTACTGGTGATGGACCGAGGCCGGTTAGTTAAGGAAGGCACCCCAGCGGAAGTTTTTCAGGATGCGGCATTGATTCGGAGCTTTGGACTGGATGTTCCACGGGTGGTCAAATTAGCCGATTTATTGCGGCGGCGAGGAGTTAAGCTCGCTCCCGAGGTGCTTTCGGTCCGCGATTTAGTCGAGGGTTTAGAGGCAGCCAGACGAGAGAACCAGTCGGAGAGGTTAACTTAATAATATAGTTTAAAATTAATTAAGGCAGAAAGATTGCGGTTAGGTCTTTAATCAAAGGTTAACTAATGTTAAGATAGTGGTTAACGAGGAGTTGCAATAATGTCTATAATTATTGAAGACTTAACCCATATATATAGCCCCGGCACACCTTTTGAAACTAAGGCTTTATCGGGGATAAACTTACGAATTGAACCGGGGGAAATCCTCGGTTTAATCGGACCCACTGGGTGCGGAAAATCAACTTTGATTCAGCATTTAAACGGCCTTCTAAAACCAACTACTGGCAAAGTCGAAATTAATGGTACTGATTTGAGCCAGGCTAAAGGCAAAGAGTTACGCCGGCTGCGGCAGCAGGTAGGATTAGTTTTTCAGTTCCCGGAAGAGCAACTGTTTGAAGAAACGGTATTTGCAGACATCGCTTTTGGCCCCCGCAATCTGGGCGTTGCGCCGGAGGAGCTGATTCAGCGGGTCCGCTGGGCCATGGAAGTGGTCGGTTTGGACTACGCGGAACTGCACCAGCGCTCCCCCTTTAATTTAAGCGGCGGGCAAATGCGTCGAGTGGCGATTGCCGGGGTCTTGGCCATGCAGCCGCGTATCCTGGTGATGGATGAACCGACCGCTGGTTTGGACCCGCAGGGACGGGACGAATTATTTCAGCAGATTCGGGATTTATGGAGGAAGTTAAACGTAACCGTAGTTTTGGTCAGCCATCATCTTACCGAAATAGCGACCCTGGCTCAGCGTCTCGTAGTGCTCCACCAGGGAAGAAAAATCTTGGACGGCCCACCGGGTCGAGTTTTTGAAAATGTAGGACTGCTTCGGGAAATTGGCCTAGGGGTTCCGTTGGTTACCGAGGTCTTAAGCCAGCTTAAGGAGCGGGGCTGGTCTTTGCCGGTCGACCTGCTCACGGAAGAAGACGCGGCCAAACGGATTGCAAAGGCCCTGGGTATCCCGGCAGAAGCCCTAAGATTATCCAATGCATAGCATATGTTGAATTTGTGTACCGTAAAGATTTAACAACTGCTCTGCGATGGTTTTGGGGTAATTGACCTATAGTTGACTTATATATGAAACAATAGGCAAGTTCATATGAAGTAAGGCGTAAATCGGTTAGTTAACCTTTTAAAATTACCTCGCTTAGTATATACAGCTGTTGTCTTTGCCCATAAAAACGGCTGGCCTGGTATCTGACTAAATACGGAAGCGTCCTTATGAGTTAGTTTTGTGAAACTGGGGGAGCAGATGTGCTGAAAGACATTACGGTAGGCCAGTACCTGCCTGGGGATTCACTGGTGCACCATCTAAATCCTAAAACGAAGATCGCGGTCACCACTCTCCTCATGGTGGCAATATTTTTGATTGGGGACTGGCCAGGTTTAGTGGGGCTTGGGCTGCTTTTAGGGTTAACCTACGCCCTCTCTGGACTGCCGGGACTGGTGCTTCTGAAAGGCCTGCGTCCCTTGCTCCTAATTCTGATTATTGCCCTGCCCATGCAGATTTTGTTTACCCCGGGTGAACCGTTGTCTAATCTGGGGCCTTTTATAATTACCCGCGAAGGGGTCTATCAGGCCTCGCTGCTAACTTATCGTCTGGCCGCCTTAATCATCCTGACCTCCTTTTTAACCCTGACCACTTCGCCGGTGGCTTTAACCGACGGGCTGGAACGGATTTTAAAACCGCTGGAAAAGATTCGGGTGCCGGCTCACGAATTGGCTCTGATGAGCACCATTGCCCTACGGTTTATCCCAATTTTTGCGGAAGAGGCTGAAAAGATAATGAAAGCGCAAAAGGCGCGCGGTGCGGAATTTGACACCGGCAGTCTATGGGTGCGGCTGCGGAATTTAGTTTCGATTCTGGTTCCCTTATTAATCAGCGCCTTTCGTCGGGCGGACGAATTAGCCTTAGCCATGGAGGCGCGGTGCTATCGGGGGGGCGATCAGCGCACCCGGCTGCAGCAGTGGCGGATGCGGCTTCCCGATTATTTGACTTTAGGCCTCGGGGTGGGCGTTTTAACCTATGCCCTGCTGGGAAAAATGATTTCATAAAAGGAATATCTAAAAGGAATGTTTAATTAGGTTGGTTCAATCGACTGGCCTAGTTTAGTTTAATAAAGAACATTTTCAGGAACCATTTTAAGGAGCGGGCAGCTTTGCGCAACATTAAAGCAATTTTGGAATACGACGGGACGAACTATAAGGGTTTTCAGGTGCAGCGTCAGGTTTTGACGGTGCAGCTGGTCCTGGAGCAGGCATTAGAAAAGTTGACCCGGGAAAAGATAAAAATAATTGGCGCGGGTCGAACCGATGCCGGGGTGCACGCCTTAGGGCAAACCATAAGTTTTATTACGGATTCGACCATTCCGACTGAACGGTTTGCTCTGGCTTTAAACAGCTGTCTGCCTAGGGACATCCGTGTTTTAGCGGCTAAGCAGGTGCCGCATAGTTTTCACGCCCGCTACTCTGCCTCCTGGAAACGTTACCGTTATATAATGCGTTTCGGAACCAGCGGCGGGGTGTTTTGGCGAAATTACGCCTTAATCCTGCCTGACCCGGCAGATGTGGCCTTGATGCAGGAAGCAGCAGCTCATCTGGTGGGCACCCATGATTTTCAATGTTTCTGCGCTGGCGGTGGAGAGGCCAAAACCACCGTGCGCACCATAACTCAGTGCAGCCTGGAAAGAACCGGGTCCGGGATCGCTTTGGAAGTTGTGGCTGATGGTTTCTTATATCATATGGTGCGTAATATCGTGGGAACTTTGCTGCAGGTAGGTCACGGGCAGCGCCAACCCGGCGAGATGCTTCATATTTTAGCCAGCAAAGACCGGAAGCAGGCCGGACCTACTGCTCCGCCTCAGGGTTTATATCTGGTGGAAGTAGGCTACCCCGATAACCTGGGGTCGGTTTAACCCTCTTAAACCTTTAAATATAACGAAGGGGTCGGCACATATGATAAAAGAAAATGGAGTCTGAGAAAAGATGTGCTTATTGCTATTGCTTGACATAACCTAAAGGTTTTGGGTATAATTACTGAGTCTGAATCTGTCCAATGTTTACCCAGAGCCCGGGTCAGCATAGAGGCAGTTAAATAAAGGAATATTAATTAAATAGCTTTCAATTATTGAGGAGGACTGGCCATGACGACCTTTATGGCTAAAACCGGGGAAATTGAACGCAAGTGGTACGTGATTGATGCCACTGATAAGACCCTGGGTAGGCTGGCATCGGAGATTGCCGTTATTCTTAGAGGCAAACATAAGCCCATCTTTACTCCCCATGTAGATACCGGGGACCATGTTATCGTAATTAATGCGGAAAAAGTTAAATTAACCGGCAATAAGCTCCGGGATAAAAAGTTTATATACCACACCGGGTATATCGGCGGTTTAAAATCGATTGATTATCGGATTTTGATGCAGAATCGGCCGGAACGAGCGGTGGAAACCGCTGTTAAAGGCATGATTCCCCATAATCGGTTGGGGCGTCAGATCATTAAGAAGCTCAAAGTATACCGGGGCGCGGAACATCCGCACCAGGCCCAGAAACCGGAAGTCTGGGAACCCCGTAATTTTTAATCGAATAGGGAAAGGAGGAGTTTAAAATGGCACAAGTACAGTTTTATGGTACCGGCAGACGCAAAACTTCAGTAGCTCGGGTACGTTTGGTTCCCGGGGCTGGTAAAATATTGATTAACGACCGGATGTTAGATGAATACTTCGGCAAGAAAACCTTAGAAATGGTAGTACAGCAGCCGCTGCAGCTGACGAATGTAATCGGCAAGTTTGATGTACTGGCTCGAGTACATGGTGGGGGCACTACTGGACAGGCTGGAGCAATCCGACTGGGCATAGCCCGGGCGCTGACTAAGGCGGATGGGGAATTGCGGCCGACGTTGAAAAGAGCGGGATTCATGACCCGTGACCCCAGGATGAAAGAGCGGCGTAAGTACGGTCTGAAAAAGGCCCGTAAAGCTCCCCAATTCTCCAAACGTTAATTTGCAGCTCGTACTTAACCGAAATGTTGATTTGCCACAGTTAAAGACAAAGCTGATTAGTATAAAATTAAAACTGAAACTAAGGCTTAAGCTGAGGAAGGGATTAATCCCTTCCTTTTTGTTGTTGCGGTGGCATGCCCGGCCAAGCACGCACTGTCTAATGGGTGAGAGTCCCTAGTGCGGGTTATTAGTGCCAAGCACATAGCCAAGGTCAAGGGCGTCCTCGGTGACGGGGAATCTGAAGGAAGCCGGAGGCAAACTTCTGGTCTGAAATCCGGTAGCATAACTCCCCAGCCCTGGGAATATGGATAGATAGAGTGTGGACTCCATTTCCTGGGGGGATAGTTTTTGGTTTTAATGCGGGTTTTTAAATTTAAGCTGGCTTGGGTTTTGGGCTTAATCATAATTGTCTCCGTCTTATCTGGTCTGCGCCAGTATTTTACGGCTCGGGAAGCTGAAAGAGCCGTGGAAGCTTGGGCCTGGGCCGTGGCAAACCGGCTGATCGTGGTCGATCCCGGGCATGGCGGAATTGACCCGGGCGCGATAGGACCAAACGGGGTTAAAGAAAAGGACGTGGCTTTGGCTATCGGCACTAAGCTGACCCGGTATTTAAGCGGGGCCGGGGCGGCGGTTATTATGACTCGGGAAGCGGACGTTGATTTGAGCGATCCGGGCAGCGGCAGTTTCTTAGAAAAGAAAAGGGAAGACTTGGCTCGGCGCGTAGCTTACGCTAATCAGCGCCAGGCCGAGTTGTATTTAAGTATACACGTCAATAGTTTTCCCTCATCGCGCTGGTGGGGGGCGCAGACTTTTTACCTGCGCGGCAGTGAAACGGGAAAAGCCCTGGCGCAGATGATTCAAGAGGAATTAGTGCGGGTAATCGGCAATGATAATCGAAGGAAGGTTAAACCGGAGATTTACTACGTAATCCAAAACACCCAGATGACGTCGGTGATCATCGAAGTGGGTTTTATCTCCAACCCCCAAGAGGAAGCTTTGATGGCGGACCCCATTTACCAGGAAAAACTGGCGCAAGCCATCTATGCGGGAGTTGTCCGCTACTGTGGCCAGGTGGCCAATACGCGTGTCCAGTCACCGTGAGCATATTTCCGGCTCGATAGGGGTTTTGCGTTAAAAACTGATTTAAAATAAAAACACGAAGAAATTGGTGAGCGTCGGTTCTAAGCGGCCAGAAGCAAGCGGGTGGCAGGAACGGACGCTTTTTTGTTTGTTTCGTTTTTTATTTTAAGATATATATTAATATAAGCGGGATCAAGGCATAGACAGCGGTTAATGGAATGGAGAGCGATTCAGCGTTTAATTTCCCGGAGAGAAATGTTCAGGAAAAGGAAAATTAATACGGGTGTCGAAATCTGATTAAAATAAATTAATTAATCATTTATCCTGACGAATTGGAGGAAAGACAAGTGACTTTACCCCTGGAAGGAATACGGGTTTTAGATTTATCGCAGTTGTTGCCGGGTTCTTTATGCACTCAGATTCTAGCGGACTTAGGGGCACAAGTGCTCAAAATAGAAAATCCTAAGGGCGGAGATGGATTTCGCTGGACTCCGCCGTTGGTTAAAACCTTGGGTAGTTTTTTTCATGTTACCAATCGCAACAAGCAGGGCATGAAATTGAATCTGCGCGACCCGCGTGGACGGGAAATCTTTTTGAGAATGGTTCCCCAGGTTGATGTTTTGTTGGACAATTTCCGGCCGGGAGCCATGCAGCGCATGGGGCTTGGTTACGAGGACCTGAAAAAAATTAATCCCCGGCTGATTTATTGTTCTTTGACTGGGTTTGGCCAGACCGGACCTTACCGCGACCGCGCGGCGCATGACCTTAATTTCTTAAGTATTGCGGGGGTGTTGGATTTATTGGGGGAAAAGGGAGGCCGGCCGATTGTCCCGGCGGTACAGATGGCCGGGGCTGGCGGCGGAAGTCTGAATGCAGCCTTGGGGATTATGGCCTCTCTGTTTCGCCGGGAGCGGACCGGGGCCGGGCAGTACTTGGACGTGGCTATTTTGGACGGGCTGAACCCGTTTATTGCCCTGACTATGTCGCAGTATCTGGCGAACGGGCAATTGCCCAAGCGAGGCGAAACCCTGGTTGGCGGCGGCTATGCCTTTTATAATGTGTATGAAACGAAGGGCGGGAAGTTTTTAGCCTTAGGCGCTTTGGAAGAGAAGTTCTGGCAGGAATTCTGCAAAGCGATCGGCAGGGAAGATCTGATCGAAGAGCAGTTTGTGCCCAGCCCTCGGCAGGATGAAGTAATCGAAGAGGTACGGGGGATCTTTCTGCAAAAAACTCGCCAGGAGTGGGAGGAACTGCTTAGCCAGTACGATACTTGCTTTTCCCCGGTGAATACCGCAGCGGAGGCTTTGCAGGACCCCCAGATTCAGCATAGGGCTTTATGGTTCCTCGGCCAACACTCGGTAGACGGTGAGGTGGGCCAAATGAGTTTCCCGATTAAGTTTTCCGAGGATCAGCCGGGTTGGCGCATGCCTCCGCCCAGTTTTGGGGAGCATACAGAGAAGGTACTGAAGGAACTGGGTTACAGTGATGCCGAGATCACGGATTTGACCGCTGAGGGAATTATTTAAACGCGAATTATTTCGCTTAAATCATAAGGAAGAAACCGGTTTAAGCCACCAAGCAATAATGACAGTGCTGATCCGGCAGAAAATCTTAACCCAGCATTTCGGCTGTAAGATTTGAGTCAAACCGTGAGCAATCGCAGCCCGCTTACTTTGGCTATATAAGGTTAATAATCAGAAACACGAGAGGAGTTGAATCGGCATGGCCGCGGCCCAGTCGGAAGTCAAAACTCACCTTGGGGAACTCCTAATGGTAGCGATAACTCCTCATGCGCCAATCATGGTGCCGGAAGTTGGCCGGGGAGAAGACCAAAAAGTGGCGCAGAGCCAACAGGCCCTGTTGCGGTTAGGTCAAGAGGTGCAGGAAGCGGCACCCGATACTTTAATCTTTATTACTCCCCACGCCCCCATCTTTCGGGATGGGATTGCGATTTTAGGGACCCCGGTGCTCCAGGGAAACTTCGGCCAATTCAACGCCCGGCAGGTGGCGTTTGACTACACCAATGACCTGGAATTGGCCCGGTCGCTGATGGAGGAAGCAGAGGCAGCCGGTATTTTAACTGTGCTCTTAAATAAGCGGCAGGCTGCGGAATATGGAGTTTCAATCCAGTTGGATCACGGAGTGATGGTCCCGCTTTACTTTTTGGCTAAAAACTGGCTGTCGCCAACCCAAAACGCCTCAGCCGCAGTGAGCCGGTCAAAACCAGCAGAACCACCGGCACCAGCTAAACCAGCGGAACGTACGGAAAGAGCGGACTTGTCGGGATTGGTGGAAGCGGTGGACTCGGCTAAACGTGCGAAAGCATCGGAACCAGCCAATCCTGCGGAACAGGCGGAAGCGGATGCTCAGCCGGTTGAGACGCCGGTTGAGCCGGTCTTGCCCAAATTGCTGGTGCTGGCTTACGGCCTTCTGCCCTTTTTGGATTTATACGCGATGGGTCAGGCGATCAATCGGGCGGTGGTACAGACCGGACGGCGAGCGGTTTTAATCGCGAGTGGAGACCTTTCACACCGTTTAACTTCCGATGCCCAGGCTGGATATCGTCCGGAAGGTGCCGTGTTTGACCAGCGGATCTGTAAAATCACTGCTGAGGCAGACGTGACCGATTTGCTTAATCTGCCCGCTGGTCTGGCGGAACAGGCCGGGGAGTGTGGGCTGCGTTCCATGATTATTGCCTGGGGAGCAGCCGATGGCCGACAGGTGCACCCGGAAGTCTACAGTTACGAGGGGCCCTTTGGTGTTGGCTATATAGTGGCTAATCTGGGAATCGGAGCCCCGGATGCGGACCGGCATTTATTGGCGCAGCTTAAATCACACCAGCAGCAAGCTCTGCAGGAACATCGGGCAGCGGAATCGGCGTTGGTACGTTTAGCCCGGGAGAGTCTGGAAACCTATGTCCGGCAAGGCCGCCGCCTTTCCGAACCGAAAACGGATTTAACGGAGTTCGGCGGTCCGGCCGGCACGTTTGTGAGCATCAAAAAACACGGCGAGCTGCGGGGTTGTATTGGCACGATCGCTCCAACTCAGCCCAATTTGGCGCAGGAAATCATCGAGAATGCGGTCAGTGCCGGCACTCGCGATCCCCGTTTTGCCCCGGTCACGGCAGACGAGTTGGCGGAGTTGGTTTACTCGGTCGATGTTTTAAGCGACCCGGAGCCGATCGAGAGCCTGGCGCAACTTGATCCGCTGCGCTACGGGGTAATTGTCAGCCGAGGGTCGCGCCGGGGCTTGCTGTTGCCTAATCTGGAAGGAATCGAAACGCCGGAGGAACAGGTGGCGATTGCCCAGCAAAAAGCCGGGATTGGCCCGCAGGAACCGATTCAATTAGAGCGGTTTGAAGTAAAGCGGTATACTTAGTTTATCCTAATTTGAGCTAAATTTGTTTAAAGAAAACAATGGTGACCAAGTTTGTGAGAGGGGATCTTGTAAAGTGGAGCAGGAGAACCGTCCCCTTGCCTCACTTTGCTTCACTTGTTTGCGAGAGGGGGGACCTTTTATGCGGGAAGCGCTGTTTTATGAGACGCGGCCGGAGGAACGGGTCAAGTGTTTATTATGCCCCTGGGAGTGCCTGCTAAATCCGGGAAAGGTAGGGATTTGCCGCATGCGCGAAAACCGGGGCGGTAGGCTTTTTACCCGCAATTACGCCCGGGTAGCGGCGCAGGGTTTGGATCCGATTGAAAAGAAACCCTTATATCATTTTTACCCCGGGAGCACCATTTTTTCGCTCGGCACGGTCGGGTGCAATTTTGCCTGCCAATTTTGCCAGAACTGGTCTATCGCGCAGGCGGAGCCCTCTACCGGTCAGCTTAGCCCCAAGCAGGCGGTAGAACTGACGCTGGCGGCGAAAGCCGCTCAGGAGGATTGCATCGGTTTGGCCTATACCTATTCCGAACCCCTAGTTTGGTATGAATACGTGCGGGAGACGGCCGAGCTGGCGCAGCAGGCCGGTTTAAAGAACGTCTTGGTCACGAACGGTTTTGTGCGGGAAGAGCCGTTAAAAGAACTGCTGCCTTTCTTGGATGCCCTGAACGTGGATGTTAAAGCTTTTACCGCAGATTTTTACCGGCGCTGGTGTAAAGGGGACCTGGACCCGGTGCTGCGCACCGTGGAACTGGCTGTGGAAAAGTGTCACGTGGAAATCACCACCCTGCTCATTCCCGGCTTAAACGACAGCGAGGCGGAAATCCGTTCCCTGGTCGATTGGGTGGCCGGGCTGAGTGTGGATATTCCTTTGCACTTCTCCCGTTATTTCCCCAACTACCGTCTGGATTTACCGCCGACTCCCCTGGAAAGTATGGAGCGGGCTTATGGATTGGCCAAAGAAAAATTGAATTACGTTTACCTGGGCAATCTGCCGGGAGAAGCGGGGAAAGATACCTGCTGTCCGCAGTGTTCGGCGGTCTTAATCAAACGCCGGGGGTATTTCGTAGGAATCGTTGGTCTGGAGGGAAGAAAATGTACAAACTGCGGGGAGATTATTAAAATTGTCATCTAGGTCCGGCCAGGCAGGAAATCGGCTGCCTAATCCCGAAGTACACTAGGTTACTGAATAACCGAAGGAGTGTCTTAAGTTGGAGACGCAAAGCGTTTTCGCTGCACAGGGGCAGCCGGACCCAGCCTGGTCGTTTGCGGAATGTACGACTAAACAAACTACTGCTTTCACGCACGGTTACCATAAATACCCCGCTAAATTCATCCCTCCCCTGGCGGCCAAGCTGATTGAAGAATACTCCAAGCCCGGCGATTTGGTCGGCGACCCTTTCATGGGTTCCGGGACCACCCTGGTGGAAGCCCTGCTCCTTAAGCGCCGAGCCGTGGGAACGGATATAAACCCGCTAGCCTGGTTAATCGCCAAGGCTAAGACCACACCGATTAATCCCGATCAACTGACCAAAAGCCTGGATAAATTGTTTGGCTGCCTCGAGGTTGATTCCCGGGGGGCTTTGGTTTCCCCCCTTTTGAATCAGGTGCCCCCGCTGGAACACGAACGGATAAATTACTGGTTTACCGAACCGAACCGCCGAGAGCTGGCCGTAGTTTTACATCTGCTGAATCAGGAACCCGACGAAGCGGTGCGGATCTTTTTTTTGTGCGGGTTTTCCAATGTTTTAAAAAACTGCAGCCGGTGGCTGATGCGTTCGAGCAAACCAACCGTAGACCAAAAAAAGGCGATTCCGCCCTTGGTGCCAACCCTTCGTAAACATCTTAACTATATGGCTAAGCGGAATCTGTTGTTTTATGAGCAGCTTGATTCCAAGCCAACCAGCGTTTTGGTTGAGCATTGCGACGCCCGGGATCTGCCGGTTTTGCCTGACAGCATTGACCTGATTGTCACTTCCCCTCCGTACGTAACTTCTTATGAATATGCGGATTTGCACCAACTGGGCAACCTGATCTTGGGCTTTGCCCCGGATTTAAGCGTGCTGCGTAAAAAATTTATCGGGTCCATTCAGAGTGAAAGTCAACCGGAAAAACTGTTGAGCCCGCTGGCCATTGAGACGATTCAGCAGCTTAAGCAAGCGGACAAGAAAGAGGCGGCCGGGGTCGAGGCTTATTTCTCCGCCATGCAGCAGTGTATCCAGGAGATGCAAAATAAGCTGAAGCCGGGCGGCCGAACCGGTATCGTCATCGGCAATACAGCGTTGCGGAAAGTACCCATCCCCAATGCAGAAGTGTTTGCGGAAATGGGAGTCGGGTTGGGCTTAACTTTTGACCGTTTAATCAAACGCCGGATCCCAGCTAAAATCTTACCCCAAACCCGGGATCCGCAAACCGGGAAGTTTACTTCCGCGGCCAAAGCTCAGTCCCTGGCTTACCCCGAGGAGTATATTGTAATCCTGAAGAAATAAGAGGCCAGGAAAAAGCGCGGAAAAAGGAGACTGTGCGAAAAAGGAGGCTGTATGGATAAGCCTGAACACCCGAGGCTTCCAGAGCCGAAGCCCGGGACTGAGGGGTTTAACGAGAGCGATCGGTTAAACCAGATTGACCCGTTTAACCAGACCAACCCTTTTAACGAGTTTTCTGACTCAAACGAACCGGCCGAATCGGAAGAACTGGATGAACTGGAGTCACTGGAACTGTCCCCTAGGCGTACCCCAGTTGTTTACCGGCTGGTGGCTTTCCTTACTGTGCTCTTTTTTTTAGCCTTAATTGGCGTGAACGCCTGGCCCAAGTTTAATCAGCCCAAGGCGAGCCTGATCGCGGGATCCGCCGAGTTAAAAGAAGTGATTGACAGCCAGCTGCTGGAGGCAGTGGTGCAAATCGAGGTGCTGGCCCGTAAGCCGGGTTCGTTGTTAGCCCTGGAACAAAAGAGAGGGACCGGCTTTAATATCGCACCAAACGGGGTGATTGTCACTAATCAGCACGTTGTGGCGGAGGCGGAAAAGATAACGGTCAGGTTCCCGGATGGGAAGATGTATGCGGCCAAGAATTGGCGCGGCAAGCCCGAATTTGACCTGGCGCTGGTAACTCTGGACGCAGCTGACCTGCCAGTCGCCCACTTGAACCAGCAGGGCCAACCGTTGCCCGGGGAACCAGTACTGGTAGTAGGGAATCCCCTGGGACTGAAGAATATCGCTATCGAAGGCGAGGTTGACCGCTACTTAAAACTAAAAGACCAACCGGAAAAAGTGTTCAGCATTAAGGCTCCGATTTACCCGGGAAACAGCGGCAGTCCCGTGTATGACCGAAACGGCGAGGTGGTCGGGGTGGTCTTTGCTTCGCTTAAACGAGAAACAGATGATCCAGAGCAGATTCGGGGATTAGCTATACCAGTTCAGGAGATTATAAACTGGCAACAATAAAGAATCAGTCAATCTATTTCCTAAGGAACAATCCCGAAACTCTCCCTCTATGCGGGTATATAATTATATAAAGATAAGGCATAGCATAAAATTCAGAGGAGACGTCTGCCGTCTCCTCTTTTGCCGTAGTTTATACTATGTTTGTTTTATCCCGTCAGTTAAGGTTTGCTTTATTTCTGACTGGCATGAAAACGCTCGGCTTCCTCTTCCATTTCGTAAAGCCGGGTATAATAGTCGGGGAATTCGTTTAGATGGGCTAAAGCGATTTTCCCAGTCAGCAGCGGGTCATTATTCGTCACATTGGTCTGCGGGTCCCTGAGTCCGTGCTCCAACTCCACATCCATTCCCATCCGGAATTGTTCCACGTCGAACTTGCTCCAGTCAAGACCTAGGGATTCGCCGATCTTTTTCGCTTCTTCCGCGGTAAAATATTTTTCCTGCGACATGTTTATTCACCTTCCTTTCAAATCATTAAGTTTTAAATGTCTTTTTGAAATTATCCCCTCAATTTGGTCAGCTTAAAACTAGCCTAAATTTGATAAGTATTCGATCTGGTATTTAATTCCTGGCATTTAATTCTCGGAAGCAATTATTTGCCATAGTCCGCTATAAATAATTTCTTGATTAATCTGAGTTTACCACAAAGAATTCCAGAGAGGCCAGCTTTAGTCAATTCATCCATTTAATTATTTTGTATACTTCATTTGTCGTATCTGCTCGAGAAAAGGATATTAGCCTTGGTTGTGGAATAAATATTGTTGGTACTTACGTATTCCAGGGAGGTGGGACAAGTGCAGCGAAACTACAAGGAGCGGGCCTTGGAAGAGTTCGAATTCTTCCGGCCGCAGATTGTGGAAATAAGCCAGGCTATACACAGTCGGCCGGAATTAGGCAACCAGGAATTTTTCGCCCTGGAGCTTTTAACCTCCGGTCTGTCCCAGCATGGATTTAAGGTGATTAAAGGTCTGGCTGGCCTGCCTACCGCCTTTTTCGCGGAGTATCACGGGATTGGGGAAGGTCCCCGGATTGCCTTACTGGCTGAATACGATGCCCTGCCAGAATTGGGCCATGCCTGCGGGCATAACCTGATTGGGGCAGCCAGTGTGGGTGCGGGTTTGGTTCTTCGCCGGCTGCTCGATGAGCTGCCCGGTTCAGTCGTAGTCATCGGCACCCCTGCGGAAGAAACGAATGGTGCCAAGGTGACCCTAGTGGAAGCCGGGGTTTTTGACAATATCGATATCGCCTTAATGTTTCACCCCGGAGATTGCTATGCGGCAGAGATCAGTTCTTTGGCCCTGGACGCTCTGGAATTCATTTTTACAGGAAAAGCGGCGCATGCAGCGGCGTGCCCCCAGGAAGGAATTAATGCATTAGATGCGGTGCTGGCCCTTTTTGGTGGAATTAATGCCCTGCGACAGCAACTGTACCGGGAAGTAAGCATTCACGGAATTATTACCGAGGGCGGAGTCAGCGCCAATATCATTCCCGAACGAGCGACCGCCCGGTTTTACATTCGGGCGCCGCACCAAGCCTTGTTGGAACCAGTTGTGGAAAAGGTTAAACAGTGTGCCCGGGGAGCGGCTTTAATGACCGGCACCTCGGTTGAATGGCGTAATTATGAGTATTCTTATAAAGGGATGCTGAGCAATCCCACCCTGGCCAGTTTGTGCCGGGATAATTTGTATAATTTAGGGGTTAAAGACCTGGTCGTCCATCGGGAGACCAAGGGATCGTTAGACATGGGGAACGTTAGCCAGGTTGTCCCCAGTTTGCATCCTTATCTCCAGCTTAAGCCGAATCTGGTCCCGCACAGCCGGCAATTCGCCGAGGCTGCCGGTTCCCAGGCCGGAGCGGAAGTTTTAGGCTTGGCGGTTAAGTTAATCGCCTGCATGGCTTTAGATATCTTCCTGAATCCCTTTTTAGCGGAAAAAGCGAAAAATGAACTGCGGAGCAAGCTTCCCGCTCAGTTGGGTACCAGCCCCTGGCTAGGCATCGCCTCCAGTTAAGTCAAAAATGCTTTAAATAAACTTATTTAAAAATGAACTGGTTCAAAATAAATGCATAGAGAATTTTACCCGCCGAAAGGTGTTAAAATACCACAATAACTAGTATAATTATGGAATGTTATATAATTTTGATTAAGGCGCTGTCAAAGGCAGGGCCTTAATTGAATATTTACAAGTGACCGTTTAAAAGGGGTGTATTTAAAAGTGATTAAAGTTGGCATTATCGGCGACGGCTACACCGCGGAAGAATTGACCCGTTTACTGGCCCGACATCCAAAAGCCCGAGTCGAGGCCATAACTTCGCTGTTTAACGTGGACCGCGGTTTTGACGAAGTCTTTCCTAATTTAACGCGCTATACCTCGGTTAAGTGTGAGGCGATGGGTCCGGCGGAGCTGCCGGCCTTTGTTGGACGTTTTGAGGCCATATTTGTGGCTTTGCCCCACGGGCAGGCCGTACCGGTCGTCAGCGAGGCTGCGCGGCAGGGTAAAAAAGTAATCGATCTTGGGGCGGATTTTCGTTTTCGGCAGGCGGAAGTTTACGAAGCGTGGTACCATACGACCCATGCGGCGCCCGAGTTATTGGCGCAGGCGGTTTACGGCATCCCAGAACTGTTTGCGGAACAAGTGCAAAACACGAACATTGTTGCTAATCCCGGCTGCTATCCCACCAGTGCGATTTTAGGTTTGGCCCCGGCCTTAAAGGCCGGCCTGCTCGATACCAAGACCCTGATTGTGGATGCAAAGACTGGGGCTTCCGGGGCGGGACGGACTCCTGCTTTGAATAACCTCTTTTGTGAAGTTAACGAAAATGTGAAACCTTACAGCATTTGTACCCACCGGCACGCCCCGGAAATTGAACAGGGGCTTTCTTTAATAGCTGGGGAAAATGTGCAGATCTCTTTTAGTCCGCATTTGATTCCCATGTCCCGGGGAATTCTAAGTACTATGTACGGTTCCCTTAGGCGTTCGGTAACGCAGCAGGAACTCCTGGAACTCTATACGGATTTTTATCAGGGCCGATTTTTTATCAGGGTGCTGCCCGAGGGACAATTGCCCATGACTAAAGCGGTTTACAGCTCGAATCACTGTGACATTGGGTTGGTTATTGATGCGCGAACCAATCGTCTGGTGGTCCTGTCAGCGATTGATAACTTGGTTAAAGGGGCTTCGGGGCAAGCGATTCAGAATTTAAATCTGATGTTTGGGCTTCCAGAAACCTGTGGTCTGGAGGCAGCGGGGTTACTGCCCTAATTTCAATTCCGGGCTGATCTGATAATTTGGAAGGTGAACAATAGATGGAAACCAAGATCAATACCAATACCAATCCGCCGGACTCTGCGCCAGATATTCCGGACCCGGCTCCGGACGTTAAACTTAAACGGACGGAACAAATTTCTGCGGCTGGCTTTGAAACTGTGGCCGGTGGGGTAACGGCTCCCCAGGGCTTTCTGGCGGCTGCCGCATCAGCGGAAATCCGTTATCAAAACCGTCGGGATTTAGCCCTTCTTTATTCGGCAGTCCCGTCTGCGGCCGTTGCCTTATATACGCAGAATAAATTCCAAGCCGCGCCGATCGTGGTAACCCGGGAGCACTTGCGGGACGGTCGGGCGCAGGCAGTCTTAATAAATTCGGGGATCGCCAATGCCGGCACCGGGCAGCCAGGTTTGGCGGATGCTCGGCGTTCGGCCGAATTAGTGGGCGAGGCGCTTAAGCTAAAAACGGAAGATGTGGCTGTGGCTTCGACCGGGGTAATTGGCATGCGTTTGCCTATGGAGCGGGTAGCGGCCGGAATTTTTCAGGCAGCTGCCGGTTTGAGCGCGGAAGCGGGAACTGAGGCTGCCCAAGCGATCATGACCACGGATACGCGTCCGAAGGAGATTGCGGTTAAGGTCGACCTGGGCGGACACCTTATTACCATAGGCGGGATGGCCAAGGGCTCGGGTATGATTCATCCGAACATGGCGACGATGCTGGCTTTTTTAACCACGGACGCGGAGGTTGACCCGGCGTTCCTGCACCAGGCTTTAACCGAAGCGAACCAGCGTTCTTTCAATATGATTACGGTGGATGGCGATACGAGCACGAACGATATGGTCATCATCCTGGCCAACGGCCAGGCAAAAAACCCCCGGATATCCGGCACCGGCCGGGACGCTATGGCTTTTCAGCAGGCCCTAAACGCGGTTGCCCAGTATCTGGCCAAAGAAATAGCCCGGGATGGGGAAGGGGCAACCCAGTTGATTGAGGTGCGCATTCAGGGGGCAGCCTCGCTCAGTGACGCGCAAAAAGCGGGCCGGGCCATCGCCGGCTCCAGTTTGGTTAAGTCCGCGGTGCACGGTAAGGATGCCAACTGGGGAAGGATTTTAGCCGCAGCCGGTTATTCCGGAGCGGAATTTGACCCCGAGCAGACCACAATCTGGCTGGGTGAGGTGCTGGTAGCGGAACAAGGAACCGCGGTGCCTTTCGATGAAGAGCAGGCGCGTCAGGTTCTGGAGGCAGAAACGGTCTTGATTACGGTGGACTTGGGAACCGGCAACGTAGGAGCCGTGGCCTGGGGCTGTGATTTGACCTTTGACTATATAAAAATCAACGCTAATTACCGCAGTTAGAAACCGCGGAGGGCAAAGGAGGGGTTTTGGGCGATGCTGGCGGCGATTGAAAAAGCCAAAATTCTGGTGGAGGCTTTGCCTTACATTAAAAAGTTTTCGGGTAAAACCATCGTCATCAAATACGGTGGTCACGCCATGACCAATCAGGAATTGAAGCAGGCGGTAATGACTGATATTGTCCTGATGAAATATGTGGGGATGAACCCGGTGGTAGTCCACGGGGGTGGCCCGGAAATCAACGCGCTCTTAGAACGTCTGGGGAAAAAGTCCTCCTTTGTGCAAGGCCTGCGGGTTACGGACCGCGAGACCATGGAAGTTGTGGAAATGGTGTTGGTCGGGAAAGTGAATAAGGAGATTGTTTCGCTTCTGCAGCAGCAGGGGGGCAAGGCCGTGGGCCTGAGCGGTAAGGATGGACGGCTGATTGAGGCCCAGAAGAAGTATTTAACTCCCCTTAATGATGAATACGAAGATACGAACGAAGTAATGGAAATGGGGTTTGTGGGCGAGGTAGCCCGGATTAATCCCGAAATAATTGAAACTGTAGTGGAGAAGGGCTATATCCCGGTGGTGGCCCCGGTGGGAGTCGGCAAAGACCATGCCGGTTATAACATTAACGCGGATTACGTGGCTGGAGCCATCGCGGCCGCGCTCAAAGCGGACAAGTTGATCCTTTTAACCGATGTGGAGGGGATCTACCGGCAATTTGGGGACCCGGAAACGTTACTGTCTTCCGTGCAACTGGAAGAAATCCCGGAGTTGATTACCTGCGGCGTCATCTCCGGGGGGATGATCCCCAAGGTGCAGTGCTGCAGTGAGGCCATCCAGGGCGGCGTTTCTACCGCGCACATTATTGATGGCCGGATTCCGCATTCGCTCTTATTAGAAATTTTTACGGATCAGGGTATTGGCACTATGGTCCGGCGTTAAATTTGAATTGAAAAGAAAAGCCGCCTCGCTTAAGGCGTGGGCAGCTCAGCCTATTGAAGTTTTTACGGCGGATGAGTAATTCGTTAAGACGCAGTGCCTTTTGCAGCTTATTTATCCGCCAAATCTGTTGCGGGAAAGGGGTTAAGTGATGTCGGAGATTCAATTGTATCCCAATTTTCGGGGCCGGGATTTTATCAGTATCAAAGATTACACCCAGGAAGAAGTTTATCAGGTGTTTGAGGTAACCAAGACGCTTAAGGAAAAACAGCAGCGCCGGGAACCCCATCCCATCCTGGCGGGGAAAACTCTGGGGATGATCTTTACCAAAAGCTCAACCCGCACTCGGGTTTCTTTTGAGGTGGGCGTCTATCAGTTAGGGGGACACGCCCTGTTTCTCAGCGCCAACGATATTCAACTCGGCCGGGGAGAAACGATCAAGGATACCTCGCTGGTCCTTTCGCGTTATTTAGATGGGATCATGATTCGGACTTTTGCCCATCAGGACGTATTGGATCTGGCCGAATACGCCACCATTCCCGTAATCAACGGCTTAACCGATTGGCTGCATCCCTGTCAGGTGATGGGTGACTTATTTACCGTATTAGAAAAGAAACAACGATTAGCGGGATTAAAGCTGGCTTTTATCGGCGACGGCAATAATGTGGCCCACTCGCTGCTGATTGGCGGCGCCAAGGTCGGGATGGACGTGACGATTGCCTGCCCGGTTGGTTATGAACCCGATCCAGCGGTCCTGGAGATTGCCGGTCAGGACGCCAAGGCTACCGGGGCCCGCTTGACCATCGTGCACGACCCCCGGGAGGCGATGGAAGGGGCGGACGTAATTTATACCGATGTGTGGGCCAGCATGGGACAGGAGCAGGAAAAGGAAAAACGGGAAAAAGACTTTAAAGGGTACTGCGTCGACGCAAAGCTAATGCAGTTGGCCCATCCCGAAGCCATTGTGCTGCACTGTTTGCCGGCGCACCGCGGCGAGGAAATTACGGATGAAGTAATGGATGGTCCGCAGTCGGCAATCTTTGACGAGGCGGAAAACCGGCTGCACGTGCAAAAGGCGATTATGGCCTTAGTTATGGCCTAAGGTAAAGGCCAGGGTTTAAAGTAACATTGAGATGAAAGTTCTACGAAGATGAGAGTTACATTTACTTTGAGCTGAAAGTTATATTGAAAATGAAAGTTACTTGGAGATGAAGGAAGGGTAATTTAATGGCGGGTGCAAAGGGACAAATTAATAAGGTAGTTTTAGCCTACTCCGGGGGATTGGACACCTCAATCATTATTCCCTGGCTGAAAGAGAATTATGGGTGTGAAGTTATCGCGGTCTGCGTCGACCTGGGTCAGGGAGAGGAATTGGAACCGCTGGAGGACAAGGCGATTCGGACCGGAGCCAGCAAACTGTATATCCTGGATTTGAAACAGGAATTTATCACTGATTTTATTTTCCCAACGCTTCGGGCCAGCGCCCGGTATGAGGACCGCTACTTGTTAGGAACCTCATTTGCCCGGCCTTTGATTGCCAAAGCCTTAGTAGAGATTGCCCAACGCGAAGGAGCCCAGGCTATTGCCCACGGGGCTACCGGCAAAGGCAATGACCAGGTGCGTTTTGAACTTACGGTTAAGGCGCTTTGCCCGGAATTGAAGATTATCGCCCCTTGGCGGGATTGGGATATCCGTTCCCGGGAGGACGCGATTGATTATGCGGAAGCACGCGGTATTCCCATCCCGGTTACCAAGGCTCAGCCCTACAGTCGGGACCGGAATATCTGGCACCTAAGCCATGAGGGCGGGGATCTGGAATATCTTTCGAATGAGATGCCCGAAGACTTGTTGATGCTGATTACTCCTCCGGGGCAAGCACCGGACACGCCTACCTATGTGGAAATTGAGTTCAGGCAGGGCACACCGTGTGCGGTAAATGGAGAAGCGCTTGAGCCGGTGGCCTTACTCGAAACCTTAAACCGTCTGGCTGGGGCCAATGGCGTCGGCATCCTGGATCTGGTTGAAAACCGGCTGGTGGGGATGAAGTCCCGAGGCGTATATGAATGTCCGGGCGGAACGGTTTTATATGCGGCGCATCAGGAGTTGGAAGGGGTTTGTCTGGATAGGGAGACCCTGCACTATAAACAGAGCGTGGTTGCTCCACGTTACGCGGAATTAGTTTATTATGGGCAGTGGTATTCGCCTCTGCGGGAAGCCTTAGATGCTTTTGTACAGGTTACGCAGCACACCGTCAGCGGCAAAGTAAGGCTGAAACTGTATAAGGGTAACTGTACCCCGGCTGGCATCTCTTCGTCTTATTCCTTATATGATCAGGAATTGGTCACTTTTGGGGAGGATCAGGTGTATAATCAACGGGATGCCGATGGGTTTATCAATCTGTTTGGTTTGCCGTTAAAGGTTAGGGCGCTGATGGAAAAGAATTCAGGTTTAAAGAAGTTTTAATATAAAATGATAGATTTTTATCAAAGATAAAAATCTGAACCAAAGGGTATAATGCCAACTAAAGGTTAAATTTAAATAAAAAATTTAATATTTTAGGAGGGGATTATATTTGGCTCGTAAAGTACTGATCATGGGGGCTGCCGGCCGGGACTTTCACAATTTTAACGTTTTCTTCCGTAACAACCCGAAATACGAGGTAGTAGCTTTTACTGCCGCCCAGATCCCGGACATCGACGATCGGATCTATCCGAAAGAACTAACGGGGGAACTCTATCCCAACGGAATCCTGATCTACCCGGAAGAAGAGGTAGTAAATTTGATCAAACAGCTGCAAGTAGATGAAGTTGTCTTTGCCTACAGTGATGTTCAACACGAATACGTAATGCATAAAGCCTCGATCGCTTTGGCAGCCGGCGCAGACTATCGTCTAATGGGGCCCAAGGCCACCATGCTTAAATCAGCCAAACCGATCGTGGCCGTTACCGCGGTCCGGACCGGCAGCGGAAAAAGCCAGACCACCCGTAAGGTCTGCGATACCCTGAAAGCCATGGGCAAAAAAGTGGTAGCGGTCCGTCATCCCATGCCTTACGGGGATTTGACGAAACAGATATGCCAAAGGTATGCAACCTATGCCGACTTGGATCGCTATGAATGTACGATTGAAGAACGGGAAGAGTTCGAACCGCATCTTGACCGGGGCGTGGTGGTTTATGCCGGGATTGATTATGATAAGATTTTGCGGGAAGCGGAAAAAGAGGCGGATGTAGTAGTCTGGGACGGCGGAAACAACGATTTGCCGTTCTTTGCTCCGGACATCCATATCACCGTAGTTGATCCGCATCGCCCGGGCCATGAGCTGGCTTATCATCCAGGGGAAACCAATTTTCGGCTGGCCGACGTGCTGATCATTAATAAAATGGAAACCGCCCCGCCCGAAGGAATCGATATAATTCGCCGCAACATCGAAGCGATTAATCCAAATGCGGTAGTAATTGAAGCGGCATCGCCCATCTTTGTTGAAGATCCCCAAAAGATAAAAGGCAAGCGGGTCCTGGTGATTGAAGACGGCCCAACTTTGACTCACGGCGAAATGACTTATGGAGCGGGCATTATTGCGGCTAAAAAGTACGGCGCTGCGGAAATTATTGATCCGCGCGCCTACACCGTGGACTCAATTCGGGAAACTTATCGGAAGTATCCGAATATCGGGATTCTCTTGCCGGCTATGGGCTATGGCGCCAAACAAGTTAGCGATCTCCAGGACACGATCAACAGCGTGGACTGCGATACGGTAATTATCGCTACCCCGATTGATCTGTCCCGGATTGCCAGGATAACCAAACCGACGGTCCGGGTTAAATACGAACTGCAGGAAATCGGGACCCCTAATCTGTTTGATGTGCTGGGAAAACTTTAACTGTTCGTTATTTAACTATTTAGGTAGATTCACTTATTTAGCTTAAGGTTCAACTAATTGAGTTTAACTTCAAAATTACTTGTCTCAGTTAAACTGATAATTTTAATCTGTCAGTTAACCCGAAGTTTAGACAAGCATAAAGGATTAATTATAATTACTGGAAGCAGGAATTTAGGAGGCAAGCAGGTGAAACTCTGGGGAGGACGCTTTCAAAAAGAAACCGATCGGCTGGTAGAGGATTTTCATTCTTCGATTACCTTTGACCAGCGATTGTACCGTTACGATATTCAGGGCAGTATAGCCCACGCCACGATGTTGGGGGAATGCGGCATCATTCAGCCAGCGGAAGCAGCGCTGATCGTCCAGTCTCTGCGAGAGATTTTAGCGGAATTGGAAGCAGGGAAGCTGGAACTGGAGGTTGGCTGCGAGGACATCCACATGAATGTGGAGAAAATCTTGATCCAGCGTTTGGGAGAGGTTGGGAAAAAGCTGCACACCGGGCGCAGCCGCAATGACCAAGTCGCCTTGGACGTGCGGATGTTTTTAAAAGAGGAAATTCGGGAGATCCAGCACTTGTTAGGCAAACTGCAGGAGGTCCTACTTAACCTGGCCGAGGAACACCTGGAAACGATCCTGCCCGGGTATACCCATCTCCAGAAGGCGCAGCCGATTTCTCTGGCTCATCATTTCCTGGCTTACGTGCAAATGTTCAACCGGGATCTGGAGCGGCTCAGCAATTGCTACACCCGGACCGACGAAATGCCGCTCGGTTCCGGAGCGTTGGCCACGACAACCTTT
>CAZKWP010000016.1:0-23032 GCA_964556555.1 uncultured Syntrophomonadaceae bacterium | reverse complement strand
CCGTAACTTCTTTCGAAGTCAAATCCACATATCACGCATGTATAACCGTAATGTTTTTGACATGCAGTTCGGGCTTGACGATTTCTCTCATATCGGTTAATCAGTATTCTTTTCTTCTCTCCTTCGGAATGAAGCTGTAAATTCTGAAGCAAATCTGCATTTAAAAAGGGGACCTCTTCTTCTTCCTCAATACCGTAAACTTCCTCAAACGCCAGAACCAGTTCTTGTCTCATTATCCACGGAAATCGTCCGGCCTTTACATCATCATAACCTAAAAAAGGTACATTCCACCACCGAGTACTTCCGTCTCTCCTTGTTGGAGGTTTGATTCTTGTCTTCTGTACTACTCTCTCACTAAATCGCCAAATCTGCAAATTTAGAGGGCCGTAATGAGGCATCCCAAGATAGGTAGCAATTTCAGACGCACTTGCTTCATGATTTGGTGCTTTATAAATAAACTTGAGTACTCTTAAATCGTTTTTGGTTGTAACACTATTGTCAGAAAGAAGCTCACACCATTTATCCATGTTAATATTAATTCGCTCATTATAAAACATCCACATCACCTCCCTGATAGCGAAAAAACGCATTGCATCCGGAATTTTCGAAAAGTTCAACATACTACATTCATATTACACAAAATTTCCGCGAATACTCTTTACCCTAAGTGTCTAACTACGGAGTAATTCTGTAAAACTGGTGCTTGAATTTGTAAACATATATAATATTCCATATTATGCAGGGTTGTCCTCCATTTATGTCGAAAGTATATTATTAATTTAGATGGAGGGGATTAGGATGCGGGAATTACTCTTAAAATCTAAAAGGTATATTTAGGAAATTGTATAGATAACAATTTCCTAAATTCTTAGCAACCGCTTCCTTCCTTCTAAAAAGCGTTCTTTCCAGCAGTTTTGGGATCTTCTCGAACTTAGAGCAGAGAGGGGGTTGGTCGACCGGTAAAATTAGATAATTGCTGCTGGCTGTTATTTAATGCCGAACCGGTACCCAAAATTTTAGTTGAGGAGGGAAAACCATGTGGGAAGAATTTAAAGCCTTTGCGATAAAAGGAAATGCTATGGACTTAGCCGTAGGGGTGATTATAGGCGGTGCCTTTGGCAAAATCATCACTTCATTAGTCAATGATATCATTATGCCGATTATCGGTATTTTCATGGGCGGCGTTGATTTTACCGACTTACAGTTTAATCTTGGTAAATCCACAGTTAAATATGGAGCTTTTACTCAAAATGTGCTGGACTTTTTAATCGTGGCTTTTACGATTTTCATGATCATTAGATTGATTAACAATTTAAAGAAAAAACCAGCCCCGGTCGACGCAGCACCCCCGGCTCCCTCCCAAGAAGAAGTTCTGCTGGCTGAAATTCGGGATCTTTTGAAACAGAAATAAGGAATAAAACAAATGGTTATTAACACAAACTGAAACGTCTATTTATTAGTTGCATGGAGGGGATAAAATGGAGGAATCGAAAACCCTAAAAAACCTCATGGAAGCTTTTGCCGGCGAATCCCAGGCCAATCGTAAATATCTTGCTTATGCCAAAAAAGCGCAGGCAGAAGGTAAGCTAAATGCTGCTAAACTCTTCAGGGCTGCCTCGGATGCGGAAACCTTACACGCGCTCAAGCACTTCCAAGTCGCCGGCAAAACCAAATCTACCGCAGAAAATCTGCAGGACGCCGTTAACGGGGAAACCCACGAGTTTAAGAGCATGTATCCGGGTTTTCTCAAAGAAGCGGAAGGCGAAGGCAATAAAGCGGCGATCGTCTCCTTTACCTTTGCCATGAAAGCGGAAGAAGTCCACGCTAAGCTTTATCAGGAAGCTTTAGAAAATCTGGCTGAAACCGAGGAAATATTTTATTATTTATGTCCGGTTTGCGGTAATATCGAAAAATTCATTCCGGAAAAGTGCAGCATTTGCGGCGCTCCCGGCTCCAGCTTCATTAAGTATTAGGAGACAAAACCAACAAATCCAGTGCTCTGCTCTGGAACTAAAATAAACTAATGTGTCAAGAGGAACCAAGAGCAAGCCGGCTGCCTAGAACACCTGGCTTGCTCTTGATTTATTTATATTTATTATTTCTACGATCTGAATTCAAGTTATATAAAGTTCGCAGCGTGCTGCGTCAGCTTATAAAAATCCTGATTAACTTATAAGAAAAAGAAGGCAATAGCAATAATGAAGTAGGCGGCCATCAGCAACGCCCCTTCCAGCCAGTTTGATTCCCCGTCACTGCTGATGAACTTGGCGATTAAGACCGCTAAGGCAATTACCACCAGTTCATAAAAATTAAAGGCCATGGTCATGGGGGTGCCAAACGCGAAACTAATTAAAATTAAAATGGGCGTCACCAGCATCGCGATCTGGGTACTCGAACCGACCGCAATCTCAAAGGATAGGTTCATGCGATTTTTTAAAGCTACGGTGATGGCGGTAAAATGTTCCGCTGCATTGCCGATTATGGGAATTATGATTATCCCGATAAAAAAATGCGACCACCCCAAAGCTTCGGTTACGGACTCAATGCCTTTGACCAAAAACTCGCTCTCCAAGGCAATCAGACCAGTGGCTAAACCGAGCAACAAGATAGACTTGCGGCGGCTCCATTTGGAGATTTCCAGCTCACAAAATTCCTGGTTTGGCCGGCTCAGCGCAAAAAACAAACCAGCAAAATAAAGAACCAACAGGATTAAAGCAATTATCAAACTGAAGCCTACCAAAGTCTGGTGCTGCTGTTCGTCAGGGAAAAAGACGGCCGGAACAATTAAAGCGATTACCGCCAAAAATAGCAGGCTGGTCTGATTGTTGTATTGCACCCGGTCAAATTTTTGTTCACCGTGTTTTATTCCTCCTGCTAGTATGGCTAAACCCAAAACCAGCAGGATATTCCCTAAGATGCTGCCGGCAATGGAGGCCTTGACCACCTCGAACAAACCGGCCCTCAGAGCAAAAATGGTGATCAATAATTCGGTCGCGTTACCGAAGGTAGCGTTAAGAAATCCCCCCAGCCTTTCGCCAGTATGACAAGCCAAGTTTTCTGTGGCTTCTCCCATTAAGCCAGCTAAGGGTATGATCGAGATACAGGCCGCGAAAAACATCGCCATTTCTTGCCCATTGAACCTAAAGTAGAGGCTAAGCGGTATTCCAAGGAAAAGATATTTCAGGTAATTGCCCACTCGTCTAAATCCTCCAAAGGACTAAATTACGGGGTTAAATAAGGTGCCAAATAACCCGCTCCCTATAGCTTGCACCAAAATAACCAATCTAATAGCCTGTTGGATTAAGTTGAATTTCGTCCATGCTAACTTGGTGCTAATAAGAAAATAAAAACCGGTTATAGAAGTTCTCCTTCCCTAACCGGCAGTAATGCACCAACAAAACTAATATATTAATTTAGACCTGATCAAACTATTGCCTTGATTTTCTATTTGTTTCAAAGTTTAAGGTTGTTTTTCCCAGTTGCTCTTTTAAATTCTAATGGGTTTAATTAACCTTATTAATCGCTTTGCATACTTTCTTCTAACTGTTCTGTCTGCTCTTTATCTAATCGCTCTTTTTCTTTTTTTCCCTTTTCCTGCTGCTCTATTTTTCGATATTTATAAAGCTGGCAGGTATCATTGTTCCAGCAAGAGGCACAGGCCTCGCCGGTTTGGCAGGGGATTTCTTTTTTTCCCATTCATATCCCTCCCGTTAAGCTTAGGGGCCACTTCGGTCCTCAGCAATTGCTTAAACCGCTTTAAGCCCAGCTATTATAGGCTAATCCTGTCCTGGCTGGGATTATCGTAACCGCTGCCGTTATGACAGACATCAGCCCCTTTTTGCGGTGGACCCTGGCGATTATCGCTGGTGGCGGGGATGCCACCGCCACCAGTCTGCTCAGCAGCACTACCCACCACTCCTCAACCGTAGTAAGTGCCGGGGTAGCCAACCCACTGGTTTCCGCCATTGAATCGGTAATCTCCGTGGTTATGGCCATTTTGTCTATTGCCGTGCCACTTTTCATGTCTGGTTTGCTGGTAATCCTGCTTTTTATGGTCTACCGGTTTTTTCATCGATTAAAGCCTAAACGGATACCGCCCATCCGATAGCCGTAATGGTTAACCGGGGACGGCGGGTACTTCTATCCGTAAATCAGGGTCGTTGTGGATAAAGTTAATCTGTAAAGTTCCCATTACCATAGACAGACTCTGTTCTGGGGAAATGTCGATAAGTCCCTGAATAACCGTTTCACTCTCTCGGCTGAATTTTAATCCCAATCTTTTCAGGTCGCTATAAAAGGCAGCCAGAGAGGATCGGGTTAATTCGAAAACAATGACTAGTGTCTTATTGGAAAACATTTTATAATCCATAACCCAACCCCCGGCTATGCCCAAAGCCTCATCCAGGCTGCTGATCATTAAATTTCTTTCCTGCCGCGTAAAACCAGTTAAGCGGATAAGTTCTGACAAATCCCCACCCCCCTAATAAGGCTTATTCGCCTGAATTCTCATTTTGTCAGAGCAGACTCTTCCTTATCCTCGGTTTCACTGCAGGGCGAATCGCGAATGATCAGGCCGTCGCTCATTTCCAAAAGTCGGTCAGTACGGCAAGCCAGTTCCCGGTCATGGGTAACCATGATCAAGCTGGTCGCGTATTCTCGATTGATTTCCCGAAGGAGAACAAAAACTTTTTCGGTGTTCCCGGAGTCCAGGTTGCCGGTAGGCTCATCCGCCAAAATCAGGCGGGGCTGATTAATCAGCGAACGGGCAATAGCCGCCCGCTGCTGCTCTCCCCCGGAGATGGCGTTGGCCCGGTTATCCCGGCGATGGATGATTCCCACCCTTTCCAATAAATCCAGTGCCCGTTTCTCTACGGCCGGCGTGACTTTTCCCGCGTAAATATAATAAGGAATCAATACATTTTCCAAAACCGTAAACTGGGGCAGTAAAAAATGCGATTGAAAAATAAAGCCCAAAGTCTCATTCCGAAAGAGAGCCAACCCATCATCGTCCAAATCGCCCAGATCGGTTCCGTCAATAATCACCTGACCGGCCGTGGGCCGGTCCAGCCCCCCTAGGATGTTTAAAAGGGTGCTCTTCCCCGAACCAGACGCGCCCATCAGCGCAGTAAATTCCCCGGCCCTGATCTCCAGGTCAATCCCAAACAGCACCCGGTTTTTAATCTCTGAACCGAAGTCTTTGATGACCCCAACGGTTTTAATCAAGGCCTCAGCCATTACGGATCACCTCAATCGGATCAATTTGGGAAACCTTACGGGCTGGCAGGAATGCGGACAAGGTAGCTGCCAAAATGGTAGTCCCAATAATTATCAGAACGGTAAATGGCCTAAGCAGCAAATTATAGTCTTGATTGGCAAAAAGGATAAAGGCTTTGCTCATTGCCAAACCCAGGCCAAAACCGAAAAAGGTGCCCACACTGCCTAAGGCCATACCCTGAAACATGAACACCCTTGTGACACTGCTCGTTCGAATCCCAATCGCTTTCAGGATTCCAATCTGCTTCGATTTCTGTACCGCGCTGATGGCTAAAACCGAAGCCACCCCAAGGGTTACGGCTAACAGTACAAAAAATTGAATGGTATAACTGGAACTGCTTTGACTGCTTAATGCCGAAAGCAGGGAAGCGTTGCTCTCCTGCCAGCTCTCCACCTGGTAGCTGGGCAAACGGGTTCCCCATTCCCTGGCCAGGGTTTCAGCCGTCAAAACATCATACACCTGCATTTCGATGGAACTGATGCGATCCCCCATACCCAGGAGCGCAGCGGACTGGCGCTGATCCATGAGCAGCCACCGCTGATTGATGGCACTCGAACCTAAATCAAAGACGCCGTCAAGCATTACGGTCAGCGATTCCTGGCCGGAAAGTTCCAGCTGGATCGGGTCGCCCGCAGTCACGCCCAGATCCTCCGCCAGGTTTTTACCAATCAGGACCGTTCCATCCGACCCATTCGGATTACCCGCAGTGATGGATTGGCTGATGCCATAAATACTGTCAGCCTGCTCCAAGTCCAAGCCGCGCAACAGAATCGCCCGACTTACCTGACCGCGCTGAATCAAACCCGAGCCCTCCACTACCGGCAGCACGGTTTCGATTCGCTGGTCCGCATCCAAGGCTGCAGCCAGACTTCGCCATTCCACGATTGGGCGCGACGTCTTCTGGGTGGCGTCCAGCAGCAAAATTGGTTTGCCGTCCAGAGTTTTGGCTGCCTCCGCGGAGGCGTATTCCGCATTACTGATTACAATATGGGGAGAGCGACCCACGGTTTTTTGAATCAAATCCGCCTGCAAGCCGTCAATCAGCGCGCTTAAAAAAACCATTACCGCTACCCCGATGGCAATGCCCAGGACAATCAGGATCGTTTGACCGCGATTCTCTTCCAGGAAACGCCGGGCTAAACTGATTTCAAACCGCCAGCTGCTTTTCTTCATTTTATATTTCCCCCGACTGGGGAGCTACCCTTTTATTTTCCCGCATCCCGTCTGGGATTAAGACCAGATCACCGGCCTGCAAACCTTGGGTAATCACCACGCCGTCCTTGGTCCTGAGGCCGATCTGCAACGGGATAAAAACGGCGCGGCCCTCTTTGGCCAACCAAACTCCATTTTGGCCCATTTCCACGGTTAAGAATCGGTCCGGCAGAATAATCGTCGCACTTTGCGACGGGCCAAATAATTGCACGGTTAGCAACTGCCCCGGGTAGAGCGGCGGTTCTACCTGGCTAAAGCCTAACTCCGCGGTGAAAGAACCTTGTTCCGCGTTTCCGCTCGGTTCCTTGTAAACCACCTGCGCCGGCCATTTCATGGTCGCATCGTTGGTTATCCACACCTCCGCCTTGTTCCCGACAGCTGCTAACTCCGCGTAACGCTGATCGGGCTGAATCTTTATCCTCAGACCCTCTCCCGCGGCCAGCAAGGCGACTCGGCTTCCGACTGAAAGAAATTCCCCGGGGAGAACATATAAATCCAGCAGCACTCCGTCCGCTGGCGCCAAAATCTGATACTGCTCAAGCTGCAGTTCTTTTTCCGCCAAATCCAATTGCCGCTGCCTAAGCTCCGCCTGCAGGATGGCGAGACTGGAACCTTCCGTTGAAAAAGACTCCAGAGCGGCTCGGGCAGAAAGCGCCAGCTGCTGAGTCAGTTTTTGCTGGCGTTCCGCCTGCTCCAACTCCGCCTCACTAACCGCTCCCGCTTCGGCTAGTACCGTAAGCCGGGCATATTGCCGTTCCGCGTCTTCCTGGGCCAGATCCGCCTGAACGCTCTTGGCCCAAACCTCTTCTCGGGTTACGGTGCTGGCTTTTTGCAGTTGCGAATTAGCCAACTGGACGGCTGCCGCTGCCCGGTCCCTCTCCACCCGGGCTTGCACATCGTCGATCTGTACCAATAAGTGTCCTTTTTGCACCTTTTCCCCTTTGTCTACCGGGCAGTCCAGCACCTTACCCGACCCAGTGCTCGACAGCAGGGTGCTGCCCTCGGCGATTACCTCTCCACTGAGGAGCAGCGAAGGCACATAGTCCTGTTTAACAACGGAATAAGCCGGTACGGGCATAGGTCTTAGCCCTGACCACAAGGCAAAAAGCAGAAGCAGTATGCCCGTTCCATAGATAGCAGCTCTGGGGAGTGGTATTTTTAAATTCATGGCGACCTCCTGGTTTAATATCCGAAAAATTGATGTATCGCTGTCATAATATCGCGCGAGTTGCTTAATTACAATCAAGATTATTCAGCTGAACGGTTTGCATCGATGTTATAATAATTACAAAAAAACGTATAATTTAGCTAAGAAGAAAGATGAGGTGCCGGCATGAAGGTATTACTGATAAACGGAAGTCCTAAAGCGAAAGGCTGTACTTTTACCGCCTTAAGCGAAGTAGCCCGGGAGTTGGAAAAAGAAAAAATCCAAACGGAAATTTTCCATGTAGGCAACAAGCCGATCCGGGGTTGTATAGATTGCCGCAAGTGTGTAGAGGCGCAAAACGGACGGTGTTCCTTTGACGATGATCCGGTGAATGTGGCTTTGGAAAAAGCCCAGTTTGCCGACGGATTTATTTTCGGTTCCCCGGTGCATTATGCCGCCCCCTCCGGTTTGATAACCTCCTTCTTAGATCGGTTTTTCTTTGCCGGCAGCAAAGGTTTTGCCTATAAACCGGCGGTAGTCAGTTGCCGGCGTGGCGGCGCAACCGCGGCCTTTGACCAGTTGAACAAGTATTTTACGATCGCCGGGATGCCGATTGTCTCCTCACAATATTGGAACATGGTACACGGAAACACGCCTGAAGAAGTAAAACAGGATCTGGAAGGGATGCAAACGATGCGGACCCTCGGCCGAAACATGGCATGGCTCTTAAAGTCCATCCAAGCGGGCAAAGATGCCGGAATCCCCCTGCCCATCCGTGAACCAAAGATTATGACTAATTTTATCCGTTAATTCCGACAAGCCGAAGCCCGATTAACGTCCCAGCTTTTTAGCCGGAAAACCACAAAGGTATTGTAGAAATCCTGAATCGGGCCTCGTTCTCTCCAAGATTTAAGAAATCCGCGGCTGGGATGATTGCTGATTTCATCCTTAAGACCGTTATCATCAACTATCTCTAGCGTTCCACTAACGCGCAGCTGGATATTTTTAAAAAAATCATTAAAACACAGTTCAACTTTTGGATTTTGACAAACTTGCCGATAGACATCTTTCATAGTCCCGGAATGAAAAACTATCCCGGATTCGTCCGCATTATACAGCAGCATTGCTCTTACCCGGGGCTGGTCTCCCTCCACCGTTGCTATATGAAATGCGGGATTGTTATTCATCAACTCAAACATTTCCGTTCTCGTCAAAGCTTGCGCCCCCTAATCTGCCGATTAATTACCTATTTGTCTATTAAAAGATCCGGTTTTAGCCATATTAATTCGCTTTCAGTAACCCATTCTCCTCTTAAGCACAGAATCTTCTAAGGAATTCCACAATGTTCAATAAAAAATCCTCCTACTTTTTCTGACTTATATTCCTAATTTATCTTTTTATGATATAATAATTTAAAAATATTCAAAAAATTTGCGGTTTCAAAACAATTATTTAATTTAATCCCCCCACTAGTCTTTGGAATAAGGAAAAGGGTTAACTCATCGAACCGGGATTAGGGCTTTACATAGCGCTTAAAAGCGGGAGGTGGAATCGTAAAATTTGGAATTGGACAATGGGATTGTTCAAGGGGACGCGGATTAGATTAGCTGATTAGTAATTAGTTTAAACCACAAGATTGGGAAGGCCAAAACATTTAAAGGAGGAATTTAATATATGGCTAAACTTAGTATGATTCAGGGAATTGGTGAAGCTTATGAAATCAAATTAAAAGAAGCCGGAATCAATTCAGTGGAGATGCTGCTGGAAGCCAGCTCACTAAAAAAGAGCCGAAGCGAATTAGCAAAAAAAACCGGGATTACGGAAAAACTTATTTTGAAATGGGCCAATCATGCTGACTTAATCAGAGTTAAAGGAATTGGCGGCGACTATGCTGAACTTTTAGAAGCCGCGGGCGTCGATACCATACCGGAGTTGGCTAAACGCAAACCAGATAACCTTCTGGCCAAAATGCTGGAAGTTAACGAAGCCCAAAAAATCGTCAAAAAAATGCCCACCCAGAAGCAGGTTGAAGACTGGGTCAGACAAGCGGCTGAAATGCCACGGGCGTTAAAATACTAGTTTGCAAAAAAAGCAAGCTTCCTTGCATTAGATAGTAAGTCCCTTTAATAGAAAACGCCGAAGAATTAAAAGACCAGGCCAAAGATAAGACCAAAGAAGTCATTGAAAAAACCAAGGGGTTGAAAAGGTAATTAAAGATTTGATATAAAATTTTAATCCTCCATTTCGGTTTAAATCTGACCAACTGGAGGATTTTATTATGTAATTTTTTTTATATTTTAATTTATGGTATTATTTAATTTGGAGAACCCAACCGAACAAAGAAAATAACAGCTCATACATTAGCCCATTAGGCACACAGCAGACATCGGGCAGAGGGAGTATTGTCATCCATGAGCGGACTAACCCGGGTTAAAAAAGGGAAAAAGCGGACTCCCGGAACGGTCAGAGTCATTATCGTCTTTCTGGCTTTGCTGGCTCAGGTTTTATTGCTGGCATATTTCGTTAATCTACTCCAGCGCCAAACGGTTTTCCTCTACTTCTTTCTGGAAATAACCGGCGCAGCGGTGGTTCTCGTTCTGATCTCCAGAAAACGCAACGCCGCTTATACTATTGTTTGGTTAATTGTCATGATGGTTCTGCCGGTTTTTGGTTATTTGCTTTTCCTCTTATGGGGTACGACCGGGCTATCCCACCGGAGCAGCCTCCGCATTCAGGACAGCTTGAACTACGGCAAATCTTTTTTAAAACAGGATCCGCGAGCATATTCAGCTTTTCTGGCTGACCATCCGGTTCGCAAGCGAATTGGTACTTACTTGCAAAACGAGGGTTTTCCTATTTACCAAAACACCGTATGCACCTACTACCCCTTGGGGGAACTGCAGTTTGAACAAATGATCACTGACTTGGAACAAGCGCAGCGGTTTATTTTTTTAAGTTACTTCATAGTTGCGGAAGGAAAGCTTTGGAACCGGATCCACGCCACTCTGCTCCAAAGGGTAAAAAAGGGCGTAGAAGTGCGCGTCATGTTTGATGACTTAGGAAGCATTACCAAGATTTCAGATACATTGAGTCGGGAGTTGCAGAGCGAGGGGATTCAGGCGATTCATTTTAATCCGATTGATAAGAATATCTTCCGTCTTCTGATAAACTATCGCAACCATCAGAAAATCACCATTATCGACGGCAATGTCGGCTATACCGGCGGGGCTAATATCGCTGATGAATACGCCAACCTAACCCAGCGGCTGGGGCATTGGAAGGATACGGCCATCCGTCTGGAAGGTGAAGCCGCTTGGGGTCTGACGGTAACCTTTTTACAAATGTGGGATTCGCAATTTAGCTATAAGTCAGACTACTCACGTTACCTGCCCACCCAACAGCTGACGGGGAACGAGTTTTACCAGCCTTTTTCCGATGGCCCGGTAAATAATCCGCAAAATCCGGCCGAAGAAATATACCGCCAGATAATTGCGGAAGCGCGGCAATACGTTTATATTACCACTCCTTATTTAGTGATCGATAATTCTATGACGGATATCTTATGTATGGCGGCCAAAGGAGGAATTGACGTACGCATTGTTACCCCCAAAAAATGGGATCATTGGTACGTCCATATGGTAACTCAATCTAACTATAAAGTACTATTGGCGGCTGGGGTTAAAATCTATGAGTACACGCCTGGGTTCATGCATTCTAAGATGATCCTGAGTGATGACGACCATGCGGTTATCGGCACGATCAACATGGATTACCGTAGTTTTTACCTGCATTTTGAAAACGGAGTCTGGATTTGCGGCTCCGCGGTTCTTCCGGCGATAAAACAAGATTTTCAGGAGATCTTCGCCGTCAGCCAGGAAATAAATTTAGCGGAATGGAAATACCGGCCCTTCCGTTTAAAAGCAGCCCAAAATATTCTGCGGATTTTTGCGCCGCTTTTCTAAAATATTGGGTTAAATTAGAATATTTTTATTTCCGTAATGACGTTTGATTCTCCGGAGGTAATCAGGTAAAATACAATTATGCTTGAATTAATAGAAACCAAATTAAACTTAAAAATAGACTGGGAATTAAAGGCTGAGTATGAATCCTGTATATGCGACCTGGCGCAGCATGAGATTATTGGGGCACTTGATGATTTTGCCCACCATTACAACGTTTCGCGCTTAGAGCACTGTCTGCATGTGTCTTACTTAAGCTTCCTGACTTGCCGCAAATGGAACCTCGACTACCACTCGGCGGCCCGGGGCGGACTTTTGCATGATTTTTATTTTTACAATTCCCGGACTACCAAGACGGAAAACGGCATTCACTGTTTCCGTCATCCCAACATTGCCCTGGAAAATGCAAGTAAATACTTCTCATTAAATAAAATAGAAAAAGATATCATCGTAAAACACATGTGGCCGATAACCATAAGACCGCCCAAATACAAAGAATCTTACGTGGTTACCTTAATGGACAAATACTGTGCTTCCAAAGAAGTGACTCTTTACGGCAGCAAGTTAAACGTGGCACCAGAAATCCCCAACTAATAAAGGGGTATTGATAGATGTATAACCGGGTAACAATCTACTACTTCTAACCGATTGAAAAACCATTAAAAATAAAACGTATAAATCCTGGTTAAATACTAATTATATAAATAAACTCCCGCGCAAACTTTGAGATTAGCGTTAGGTTTGAAGCTGGGAGTTTATTCTTTGATCGAAGCCTTATGGAAGCGAGGGCATGATGAGGATTTATCAATATCAAGCTGCCAAAATAACCATTGTGGGCGCTGGGATGGTGGGGGCAACTACTGCTTTTGCTTTAGCGGCTAGCGGACTTGCTGCGGAGATTGTGCTGCTGGATCCGGATCGGGATAAAGCCGAAGGCGAAGCCATGGATATCAATCACGGTGCCGCCTTTATGCCGCCGGTCAGGCTTATTGCCGGCGACTATTCAGACTGTACGGATTCAAATCTGATTGTTTTTACAGCTGGGGCCAATCAAAAGCCGGGGCAAACCCGGCTGGAACTGGTAAGACAAAACAGCCAGATCGTCCGCGACACCCTGCCCAAGGTATTAGAATATGCTCCGCAGGCCATTGTGATTATGGTAACCAATCCAGTGGATGTACTTACCTACGTCGGTTATAAAATTTCCGGCTTACCCTCTTCCAAAATTATCGGATCCGGCACCTCCCTTGACACTTCCCGTTTTCGACAGATCATCGCCCAGTTTTGCGGGGTAGATACGCGCAACGTCCATGCTTATATCATCGGTGAACACGGTGATTCGGAGGTTCCGGTTTGGAGTTTAGCCAACATTGCCGGCGTATCCGTGAAGGAATTCTGTTTAGCCACGCTCCGAAACTTTACCGAAGCGGATAAGGAGCATCTTTTCGCGGAGGTCAAAAGTGCCGCCTATAATATTATTAATCGTAAAAAAGCCACCTACTACGCCATCGCCTTGACTATTAGACGCATCTGCGAAAGTATCCTGCGCGATGAAAATTCGATTCTGACCGTGTCCAGCGAGGTCTCTGGTCTTTACGGCATGGAAGATCTATGTTTAAGTTTGCCTTGTATCATGAACGAAAATGGCCGGAGTCAGATTTTGAACCTGCCGCTTAATGCAGCGGAACTGCAGGCGCTGCAGCAGTCGGCCCTGACCGTAAAAGAAATTATCCAAAATCTGCAACTTGGAACATAATGTTAGGTATAACTGCCCTTATCCAAAAGAATAATAACCTTAAGGAGGTGAAGCCAGGTTGGATTATAAGAATGCGGCGCAGTTACAGGAAGCTTTAAAGAAACGGGAGCTCCATAAAGAAGCTAGTTTTCGGCGGTTTAACAAAAAAGAAATCCAACAACAAACCGAAGAACAGGTTTTTGGAACTGAATGGTCTTAAATCCATTGGTTGACAGAGCGCTCGATTGATATCATCCCGGTATTTATAAATCATAGCCAAAGGCAGTACAGTCCCCCCTTTACCTGAGGCGGGGACTGTTTTTTGTTAAACTTTAAGACCGTTCTAGATTTAGACTTGATTCAGCCAAAGTAAACCGGTACTTATACTCTCACACTAAGCTTAAACCAAATCCGCAAAAACCGTAGACTGGAGAAGGTACTTCTGCTGATATTTCTGTGCCAAGGCGAATAAAAAATCCAACTGTTCTCCGAAAGCGGCTTGCCGTAAGCTAAG
This sequence comes from uncultured Syntrophomonadaceae bacterium, assembly GCA_964556555.1. Taxonomy (GTDB): domain Bacteria; phylum Bacillota; class Ch66; order Ch66; family Ch109; genus CAYXHK01. The sequence continues at coordinate 9,190 of CAZKWP010000016.1, read as the reverse complement.
CATCTGCTCTTTTTCCGGCGGTGCAGCCTCCTTTTTAAAATATCCCCAAAGATGATCGATCAGGTTGTTAAGCGCTTTGCTAGTACAAGGCAATTCAAGAATCCCCATGATTTTAGCAATCAGCTCCGCTTGTTCCGCAATCGGGCGATCCCAGCGATTCCGCATAAACTCCTGCACCTTTTTATAGTAACTGTAACTGCGACCCATAACGCTGTATTTATGATGCGCCCAAAATTCTGAGCCGTTTTGGGGGAGAGGAATCCGTCCCATTAGTCCCTGCGGCTGATATTTTTGGCGAAGGATTGCAAATTGGATCGCCGGCAAATCAACGTAACCCAGGGCTTCCTCTGGTTTCCCCGAATCTTCCGCATCGCTTAAGTCTTTTGGACAACGGCTTAAATGTTTAAAGCCCCTCCGGTACATCTCTCTTACGGTAAGCTCATGCTTAACCTCTAACTTCCCCAAATTAGCCACCCAGCGTTTGGTTTCCGGATGATTCGCGTATCCCTTTTTTTGACCCAGGATAATGCTGTAGAGGGCATGGATTTCTACATGCTGTCCCAGCAAACTGGCATTGCTGAGATAACCGGGGTGGATATCCCATACACGCACGAAACCCGCCTCCTTACTCACTTAGTCAGTTACTCCTAAGATTCATTTATTTGCCAAAAATCTTTTGGATTATCCGCTGCAGGATCGGTTTCTTATTGGGTGAGGCTGCTGGAGCCTCTGTCTGAGCTTTAATTTTCTCAGGATTAAATTGTGCCGGCAGCACCTCCGCTTTAGTCGGCTGCGGCCGGACCGGTTGGGCCAGGCTGGGAGCTGGCTTTTCCTTCATCGACTCAGCCGCCGTTTGGGTATCTAACGGCTTCACCGTTGCGGATGCGGTTTCCGCCTGACGCTGATGCGGCCGGTTTCCTGCATAAGGCCGGTTTCCAGAATTAGAACGACTTCCCGAATGAGGACGATTGCCCGAAACCGAACAGCTTCCTGGACGTGGCTGGCTTCCTGAATAAGGATGGCTTCCCGAACTCGACCGATTTCCTGAATTTGACCCGCTTCCCGAATGCGTCCGTTGCGCTGCGGGCTTACTTACTGCCCGTTTACTTGGCATTTTGACCAGGTTTGACCCCGAACCATCCCGAGCCACCGGTTTGGGTGGCGCGTTCTTCAGGGTCCAAGCCTCGATTAAGTTACGCTGTTCATGCAAAACCGCTTCTGTGGGCAATTCCGCTTCCTGAATCATGGTGCCAATATGCTCTTCGATCTCATAGAGACTCATAATATCCTCACTGGTAACCAGGGTTAAAGCCCGGCCTCCGTTGCCAGCCCGGCCGGTCCGCCCGATTCGGTGCACATAACCGTCTTTTTCCAGCGGGACATCATAGTTAATCACTAAAGATAAATCATCAATGTGAATGCCCCGGGCAGCCACATCGGTTGCCACTAGCAGCGAAAACTCTCCCTGTTTAAACCGCTGGAGGGTTTTAAGCCTTTTAACCTGAGGAATATCCCCATGCAAAGCTTGCGAAGCGTAACCCTTTCTCGTCAGGAAATTCTGTACTCGGTCCACAGTTATTCGTCGATTACAAAAGATCATGCAGCTTTCCGGCCGCTCCAGCAAGAGCAGGCGGTGAAGCTGGAGGTTCTTTTCATTTTCCGCTACCCGGTAGTAAAATTGTTTGGTAGTCTCTACGGTCATTGTCGGTGATTCAACTTCAATCGTTACCGGGCGCCGCATATATTCCAGGCAGATTTTACGGATTTCTGCGGGGATAGTCGCCGAAAAAAGCAAGGTCATCCGGTCTTTCGGGATAGTTTTAATGATTCTCCGCACTTCATCGAGAAAGCCCATGTCCAGCATTCGATCGGCTTCATCGAGGACTAAAAAGCGCAGGTGTTTCGTCTTTAGGTGCCCGTGCTGGATGTGATCGTAGACCCGGCCGGGAGTCCCGGTAACAATGGAAACGCCTCTATTCAAAGCTTGGATTTCCATCTGCATATCGTGCTGACCGTAAACCGGGGTCAGCTTATGCGGCAGATATCTGGCTATATTTTTTAGATCACTGTCTATTTGAACCGCCAGTTCCCGGGTTGGGGTCAGAATTAGACCTTGCGGGCCGGGAACTCTGGCATCAATCAGCTGCAGCATGGAGATGCCAAATACCGCGGTCTTGCCGCTGCCTGTTTTAGATTTTACGATCACATCTTCCCGACTTAAAATGTGGGGAATCGTCTGGCTCTGCACCTCAGTCGGGGTCTCAAAGCCCATCTCAGCCAGGGCTTTTAGGATAGGGGGCGTAACGCCCAGATTGGCAAAATCACTATTCATAGTTATCTTCTTTCATTGCTTCTGCGTTCTCCTCTAATTGCCTTTAATTTGTTTAGTACCGCGAATTTTCCTCTTCCAGTTGATGTACCTTTTCCTCTTTGCCAAAAACGACCATTACATCGCCTATTTGCAGCCGACTCGTGGCCACCGGCACAAATGGATCTTCATCGCGGTAGATTAATAAAATCCAAAGCCCCAAGCGTTTGATCGTGTCTAATTCTAAAATCGATTTCTGGTCCAAGCCCTTGGAGACCGTCATTTGCTCGACCAGGTAACCCCGCGGCAAATCCAGCACATCCACTGCGTTTCTGTTGTTGATAAAATGGGCCAACCGTCTTCCCGAATCCAGTTCGGGATAGATGACTTCCACTTTGCCCATTTTTTTAAGGATATTGCCTCGGCGTTCGTTTCCCACCTTGACGTAGACCGGCACTCCCGCTTCTTGAATAATATGGGTGGCCAACAAGGTGGCTTCAAAATCAGTGCCAATAGCCACTACGGCGGCATCAAAATTTTTTTTGCCAACAATTTGGCTTAATTCATCTTCATATTCCGTCACATTAATAATTGCGCCCGAAACAATCAGATCCCGAACCCCGTTTAAGGCAAACTCACTTTTATCAATGGCAAAAACTTCATGCCCCATTTCCGTAAGCCCTTGGATTACCCCTTCGCCAAATCTGCCTACCCCCACTACCAAAACTGATTTTTTCATAGATTTCCCCTCTTATCGAATAAATCAGCTACTTAATCAATGAATACTGTTTCTTTGAGGTAACGGATATGATCTTCTTTTGGTTTATCCAGAATGAATACGAGCGACATCAACCCAATTCGGCCGATAAACATAATCAGGCTCAACACCGCCAGACCAAGGGGAGACATTTGGGCAGTTATACCCATGGATAAACCGACAGTGGCCAACGCCGAAACCACCTCAAACAGAACCGGCATCGGCGGGAGATTTTCAATCAGCATGATTACCAGCGTGCTTAAACAAACCAGCATCAAAGCCAATACGGTCACAGTAAACGCCCGGGCAATACTTTCGGAATCAATTTCTCGTTCCCCAATGATTAGGTTCTTTTGACCCCGCGCGATGGACCAGCCGGCCAAAACGATCAACCCGACGGTCGTCGTTTTTATCCCCCCGCCCACGGACCCGGGACTAGCTCCAATAAACATCATGATAATCATTAAAAACTGAAACGGTTCATTCCAGCTTTCCACCGAGACGGTCACAAAACCGGCGGTTCGCGTGACGCTTTGAAAAAGGCTTTCGACTATTTTTTGACTCCAAGGCTGGCCGGCTAAGGCTGCCGTATATTCGGTTAATAAATAAAAACCGCTTCCCACTAAGGTGATGACCCCGGTCACCAGCAGCACCAAGCGGCTGTGCAGGGTGAGCCGATGCCAGTGCTGCATCAAGCCGATCAGTTCCAACAACACGACATAACCGAGGCTACCTAGAAAAACCAGTGACATGATGATAAGATTTACGCCAATTGCTTCTCGATATGGCAGGAGGCTATGGCCGGTTATATCAAATCCCGCCCCATTAAAGGCGCTGACGGCATGAAAAAAAACCGTAAATAAACCTTGGCCAATCCCCTGCTCCCATAGATTAGGCCAGACCAAACATAAAAAAAGCGCACCCAAAAGTTCTATCGTCAGGACCAGCAGCACGATGTTGCGAAATAAAATCCCCACTCCCGAAAAATCAAACTGTCTCTGCTCTTGGGAAACCAGAACCCGATAACCTAAATTCATACGATAGCCCAGTATAATCAGGAGGAGGGTAGTTAAAACGATTAGACCCAAGCCGCCAACCTGGATCAAGATTAAAATTACCGCTTGTCCAAATAAAGACCAGTGGTTACCGGTATTAACGATGGTTAAGCCAGTAACGGTTAAAGCGGAAATCGAAGTAACCCAGGCCTCGATAAAGGAAGTTGACCCCGGTTGGGTAGAAGCCCAGGGCAAAAGTAGTAATAAGGTGCCAAGCAGACCTAGACCCCCATAAGCGGCTACTACAATTTTACCGTATTTATACTTCTGATTCATGCAATATTACCATTAATACCAACTAATTTTACCGGAAAGCTTTATATATTATGTATTAAACATCAAGACGATTATTCCTGCCAACCGACCCGTATGTCTTAAGATATTGCCCATTAAACTCGAAAATTCTCCCTGGTCCGGTTGTTTGTTTCCCGATTTTAGGCCAGCATAATTGCCCACAGTCTGGTGCTTTTGGTTGTTTTAGGTTAACCGAAGGAATAAAATAAGGACATTGGAATGACTTTAACGCTTAATCAATATCTGATTCTTTTTCCGTTAGTAATTGACATTCAGATTAATAGTCAACGTTCATAGAAGTGCGGAGGTTTTAATATGCTGGATTATGCTCTGATTCTATTGCTTATTCTGGTGGCCGGATTAGTTTTATTTCAGTTTAAAGCGCAAAATTCTCTAGTCAAAGTCAAGGAAATCAGCGACAAGGTTACGCAATTAAACGATCGGGTCTTACAGTTGGCTGCCCAAATGGGTTCTTTGGAAAAAAACCAGGAAAAAGCCGATTTTGCTTTTCGCGAAGAAATGGCCCGCAATCGGGAAGAAATCAGTCTTTCTGCTAAAAGAGCCCGGGAGGAAATATCCTCCACCATTAACTCCTTTACCGAATCCATCTTAAACCGCCTGACCGAAATGGCGGACTTTCAGCGAAAGCAGCTGGAGGTCTTTGCCAATCAATTGGATAAGCAGCTGGATACCTCGGCAAGGCAGCTTACGACCTTAACTCAGACCAACGAACAAAAGCTCGAAATGATCCGCTCCTCGGTGGATCAAAAGCTTCGCCAGCTCCAGGAAGATAACAGCAAAAAACTGGAAGAGATGCGCGCCACCGTAGACGAAAAGCTGCACCACACTTTAGAGCAAAAGTTAAGCGTATCCTTTAAACTGGTGAGTGAACGTTTGGAACAGGTATATAAGGGTTTAGGCGAGATGCAGAATTTAGCGGTTGGGGTTGGTGATCTGAAAAAAGTGCTGAGCAATGTTAAGACCAGGGGAATTTTCGGTGAAGTGCAGCTGGGCAACATTTTGGAGGAAATCCTGACCCCAGAGCAATATTACAAAAATGTGGTGACTAAACCCGGCAGTAAAGAAGTAGTTGAGTACGCGGTAAAGCTTCCCGGCCGGGAAGAAGGGGCCTCAGTTATGCTGCCGATAGACGCCAAATTTCCGCAGGAAGACTATTTACGGCTACAGGAAGCCTACGACCTCGGGGACATTAATCTGATTGAACAAGCCGGTAAAAATTTAGAAAACCGTATTCGTTCCCAGGCTAAGGATATTTGCCAAAAATACCTTTACCCGCCAAACACCGTGGAATTTGGGATTATGTTTTTACCTACGGAAAGTCTTTATGCCGAAATCCTGCGGCGTCCAGGGTTAGTGGAAAATATTCAGCGGGATTACAAGGTTAACGTTACTGGCCCCTCCACCCTGGCCGCTTTTTTGAACAGTTTGTCGGTAGGTTTTCGCACCCTGGCCATCCAAAAACGTTCCAGTGAGGTATGGTCGGTCTTGGGCGCGGTAAAAACCGAGTTTAATAAATACAGCGGCGTTCTGGTTAAGGTCCAAAGACAGCTCCTAGCAGCCAGCAACACGATTGATGACGTACACACCCGAACTCGGGCTTTGGAAAGAAAGCTGAAAACAGTGGAAGAAATCCCCACGAAAAATGCCGCGGCAATTCTGGGGAAAAATTCCATAATATCCGAGGCGGCCGCAACTAGTGCAGAGTCTTTTGATTAACCAACCGCAGCACGCCATCCAAATTTTGCTTCAGGGAAAGCACCGGGGCAAACAGATCCCCCACCTGCTCCACCCGAGATATAGCGGTTTTAATATTGAAATCTGCCGGGTTAAGGAATCCAGGCCCCGTTTGGTTTATTTCCTCCCAGGTTAGAGGGACTGAAACCGGCGCACAGTCTTTAGGGCGCAGACCATAAACCGAAACCAAGGTTTTTCCGTAACCATTTTGCAGATAATCAAGATAAACCCGTTCTCCCCGATTTTTGATTAAACGTTCCACGGTAGATTGTTTGGGACAGGCCGCTGCCACGATATTGGCCAGAAACTCGCCGGCCTTCGTAACCTGCGGGTAAGTGTACTGGGGAATCAGCGGCACGAAGATATGCAATCCTGAAGCCCCGGAGGTTTTCAAAAACCCTTGCAGGCCAAACTCAGCGAGGACTTGTTTAAACATCAAAGCCAATAAAATCACGTCAGCAAAGGGAGAAGCCGGGGCCGGGTCCAGGTCAAGCACCAGGTAATCCGGGTTGCGGAGGCTTACGGAACGCGAAAGCCATGGGTGTAATTCAATCGCCCCTTGATTAACCAGCCAGAGTAACGTCTGCAGATCGTTACATATACAGTAGCCAACGGTTTTATTGGCCGAATGTACAACATTCACGGTTCTTATCCACCGGGGGGCAGTTGTTGAGAAGTCCTTCTGGTAAAAATGGTTTCCCTTAATCCCATCGGGATAGCGAACCAAAACCAATGGCCTATCCTGCAGGTGGGGAAGCAGATAAGCGGATATCTGGGCGTAAAAATTCAAAACATCGCCCTTGGAGTAGCCTTCTTCGGGCCAAAACACCTTCTCCAGATTGCTTACCTCTATGGTTTGTGCATTAACTTGGAGCTGCATTTTCCCGCCCCCCATTAAATTATTCCAGGTGGCACTCATTTAGGTCTGTGGCCGAAAACCCCTGCACTTTGGGGTGGCGAACCGTCAGGTCATCCGTCCATTCTAAAAACTCCACTAAAGCCACCAAATAAGGTGGCAGCCAACGCACCTCCCCAGCCCCGTTAGTCAGCCGGGGGACTTGGCTGAAAGGACAAGTTTGGTTTACCGCTTTCGCTAAACTGATATTGATTAAATTTAGCTGGGACTCTGAGATACCGGCACTAACCCGTCCCACATAAACTAATTTTTCGTCGGCAAATTTGCCTAAAAGCAGCGCAACCGGCCGACCTTCGCGCCATAAACAACCGCCTACCACAAATTCCTGCTGTTTTAAGTTTTTTATCTTGCGCCAGCAGTCGGTCTTTTGGCCAATCAAGTACTGACTGTTTAGCTTTTTGGCCACTATTCCTTCCATATCGCGAGCAACGACTGCGGCAAAAACCGCTTCCCCTTTTTCCCAGACCGTTTCCACGGGATAAACCAACGGCCCGTTAAAGGAAAGTTCCTTTATCCGAAGCTGTCGCTCCTGAAAGTTGCAGGCGCAAAGTTCCTGTCCGTTTCGATACAAAATATCAAAGACCATGAAAGCAACCGGGGAATGCTGCGCCAAGCTGCGGATAACCACAGGACTTACGGCGCTTTTCCGCTGCAACACCTGGTAAAACCGCGGTTTCCCCTCGACAATGACTACCGCTTCTCCATCCAGAATCAGCTCTTGTTCGGGAAACTGCTCCTGCAGTGCCTGCACCAATTCCGGGTACTGCACGGTACGCTGGTGGAGCCGCTTATTGAATAAAATCGTTTCCCGGCCTTGCCGATGGGCTAAAATTCGGATGCCGTCCCATTTGATTTGATACCCCCACTCCGGGGAATCAAATGGTTTAGCGTAGCGGACCGGTTCCATTGGCCGCAGCGCCTTGCCTAACAACAATCTTCATCACCATCTCCACAACCATCACCTTTAAAATTTCAGTTAATTTAAGCTTAATTAATGTTTGGATAATCGCCCGTTTTAACTGCTTAAAAATCAACCTGGATAATCTATCCTTTATCTTATTACTTAGCAGCTAAGTTTTTGCTCTTCCGTTTTCGTTTTGGGTCTGGAAGATCGGGTTTATCCACACCACCGGGGATGTCCGGCACTGCCTTGAGCCGTTTGGCCTTGGGGGATGACTCGGCCTGATCCGTTTTAGTCGTTGTTTGGCTGTTTTTCGCTTTAGCTAACTCTATACTGGCCTGCAGCGCCTCCATAAGATCAACCACTTTGCCGGTCTGCGGCTGAACCGGCCGAACGACCTCTTGTCCCTGTACTTTGGCTTCGATCAGTTCACGCACCGCTTGACGGTATTCGTTAGTATACTTTTCAGGTTCAAACTGAGTAGTCAAACTGGCAATCAGGGACTCCGCCATCTCCAATTCCTTTTCTTTTAGGTTTACTTCGGTTTGCAATTCCGGTACCAACTCAATTGCCCGGATCTCCTCAGGATAGTAGATGGTCTCCATAATTAAACCCTGCTTATAAACCCGGATCGCGGCCAAGGATTCTTTAGCCCGGATTACCACCCGGGCAATAGCGATGCGAGAGGTATTCTCCATCGCCTGCCGCAGCAAAGCATAGGCTTTTTGTCCGCCTTCGGCCGGAGCCAAATAATAAGAACGATGAAAATAAATCGGATCAATCTCCGCCAGATTCACAAAATCGATAATATCGATGGTTTTACTCTTTTCCGCGGCGATTCCCTCCAGGTCCTCATCCCGGATAATCACAAAACGACCCTTCTCATACTCATAACCCCGAAGGATCTCCTCTTTGCTTAAATCCTGTTCGCAGTTCGGGCAGCGCTGATGATACTTAATCGGGGTTTGACAGGCTGAATGCAGCAGAGAAAAATGAATATCCCGATCTTCAATGACCGTATACAGCTTAATCGGCACATTGACCAGCCCGAAACTGATTGCCCCTCTCCAAATATTGCGCAAGGTCTGACCACCTTTCCGGCAAATATCCTTTTGCCGCGATATAAAATAGTTTGCGTTTCTTGTGTAATTAATATTTATGGAGAGGGTATGCCCAGCCGCCGGTCTTCGGTCGCCTCAAAACT